>JAFLTR010000005.1:0-61145 GCA_022509205.1 Muribaculaceae bacterium
GCAAACTAAATATTTAACTCAACTACCAATCTGTTTTTGAAATTATACATATAAATTTTTATCAGTTATTTTTACTCTTTGAATAATAATTGCATTAGTGTTATTTGTTCATTCTATGTCACTTTTTTACAATCATTTTATTGTTACGAGAGGTGATAAAACTTGCAAACAACTTTGTTCGTTGGCTTTGAAACTTTTAACACGAAAAATTATATTGTATAGTCAGTTATTTACTTTGATTTTTTGTGTAATTGGTCTTAAAATTGGTAGTAATCTTTTTTATGTTTTGAAAACACAGGAACAATAGAAACAATGAAATATAATGAAACGACAGGAGTCAGAATCGGAGTTAATGTAATTACTCCGGATGATGAACAAACACATGTAGAATCTAACGGACAAAAGTTTCATAATTGGATTGCAATTCCGAATGATCCTGCGGTTTATACTAAAAAAAGATTTATGGCAAAAGTAAATAAAAAATATCCTCAGGTTACCGATATAACATGGAGTCCAAATGTCTTTACAGGATTGTATCCGGCAACAAGATATACATTTAATAACATCTCAACTATATCTACCAATGATGGTTCTACTGTAACAAAGGCTGATATAGCAAGAGCTTTTGAAAAATCTGTTAATGATTATTTTTATAATGCATGCGCGTACGTTTATTATTATTATATTCCCATAAGACATTTTTCAGATAATGAAATGAACGGATTAAAACCAAATTTTGACAATAAGGGAAATGTAAGTTATGACAAGAGACATTTAGGAAGATGGGGAATGGTTCGCAATAATTGGTATGAATTAGTAATTAATTCTATAACCGGTAGGCCTATGGTTAAGTGGGATGAAGAAATAAATCTCGAGAATAATACTTCATGGGATGATCCCGATGCAGATGTGCCTGCAATGAATTATACCATTAATGTCTTGAAATGGAATAAGCACGACTCTCAAGTAGTTGATTTCTGATTATTATTATTTAATTGTTCGGATGTTGATTTATAAATGCCTTTATCATGAAATATAAAATATTAGCACTTTCCATCTCATTGAGCAGCCTTCTGTTCTCCTGCTCTGATGATCTCTCAATTGATATGCCCGATAATTCCTGGGCCAAGGAAAACCATGAAAATGAGGTTGCCTATTTCAGAATCGGTCTTAATTTAATTGATTCAGACAATACAGCCACCAGAGCGCAATATGCAGACGGAATTGATACTGAAAGCGAAATCTATAATTTCAGGGTATATGTATTTAAGTCGTCAACTCGTATAACTACAGAAGCTCAACAATCTGCAGCTCAATATATGGGATATGCAGAATTTTCTCAGCATGCCAACATGACAGCAGGATCCAGTAATGACATAGACAAAACCGGAACATTCCTGGTTAAGGCTGATAAAAAACTCATATCTACATTGAAAGATGCTGCGACATCTACTTCTGCATATTTTTATGGGGCTGTATTGGCCAATTATGAAGAAGATTGTTATGAAGCTATTGATGCCTCATTAACAGGTACGGGAAACGACAAGTTCGCCTCTTTATATAATTTCAAGGCGACAACACGCACAAATTATAGTACTAAAAACGAACCTGATTTTTTAAATGGAGTTGAAAGTTCAATTCCTATGTCAAGTGCTGCTTACTGGCAAGGTGAAAATGGACCGACCTTTAGTGATCCATTGCTACTCCGTGAAATGAATTTAAATAATATAGAATGGATGATGGGGGATGACTTAGACAAGCTCTCTCAATTAGATAAAGATCCTGTCGGAATATTCTATCTTCAACGTAATGTAGCTAAATTTACCATTAACAGAGAATCTGTTAAGGAATATTTACAACCTGCCGGCTCGGTCAATGAAGGAATAATTTTTAAGATTTCGGGTGGACCTTTTGATTTAAATGGTCTTAATCACTGGTCATATCTATTTCAAAATACAACGGGGTTTCCTACTATTATGAAAGAAGTATATGATGAATATCAGGCAAAGGGCTCTAATGGAGCAACAGAAATCTCAAGATTCCATTTAAAAGGGCAAAGTGGTTTTGATCATGTAAACTGGGGAATAGACGTGAACTACGATGAAAATTATAATTCTTATCCTTTTGTTTATTATGAAGATACCGGTCTTCCAAATTATTTTGTTTATGAAAAATATATTACTTATGGAAGCCTCTGTTTTGAAAATACAGGAGGAATCGAAACAATGAAATATAATCAAACTACAGGGATAAGAATAGGTTGTCAAGTAATATTACCTGAAAATGAATGTATTACAATAGGTACATCTACCTATAATACTTGGATTGCTTTCCCTAATGACCCTAAAATTTATTCTAAAAAAAGATTCTTGGATCAAGTAAAAACGAAATATAATAATGTAACGGATATTACATTTAATACAACAGGAGTATTTGGAGGTATATACACAGGGGACAAGTATACTTTTGAGAATATAAATACAATATCGACCTCTGGTGGTCCCGCTGTAACTAAAGCTGATATAGCCAGTTGTTTTAATAAAAAAGTAACTGATTACTTTTATAATGGTTCTACACATACAGTATACTATTATATTCCAATTCGTCATTTTTCCGATCAAGAAATGAATGGATTACAACCAAATTATGACGATAACGGTAATGTGTCTTATGATAAGAGACATTTGGGAAGATGGGGAATGGTTAGAAATAATTGGTATGAGCTGACAATTAATTCTATAACCGGCAGGCCGATGACAAATACCAGAGAAGAACTTGATCTAAAGAATAATGACTCTTGGGACGATCCCAATGCAGATATGCCTGCCATGAATTATACCTTTAATGTCTTGAAATGGAATAAGCACGACTCTCAAGAGGTTGCTTTCTGATAATTCTTATGTAATTGATCAGATGTTGATTTATAAATGCCGCTATCATGAAATATAAAATATTAGCACTTTCCATCTCGTTGAGCAGTCTTCTGTTTTCCTGCTCTGATGATTCTATGAATGATCCGAATGGATGGAATGACAATCCCGGAGGAACGGAACAGACAACTGACAATGTTGGCTATCTTGCCATCAAGATCAATATGTCGGATAAAGGCGCTAAGAGCAGGGCCGGAGAAAATCCCGTATATGCAGAGGGCACTGAAAGAGAAAAAAGACTGGATTATTTTGATATCCTTATCTTCAGTTCCCCGACTCCTCTGACCACTGCCGAAGAGGAGCTGACAGCCAAATTCGAGGGATATGCCACCAACGACGAGAACAAGATGGAAGATGTCGAAGGTGAGTATATCGACAATAAGACAGTGTATATTGCCATGATAGACGACCTTTTCGGCACCCGGCTCAAGAATAAAGATGATGTCGAAAACAATAGCCTTTATTACTATGCTTATATTGTGGCAAATCATACAGCTGCAGTTCAGAAAAAGACAAATTATCTGAATATTTCCACTTTTGGCGACCTCTATGCCAAGACTATAGAGACCCATGAGCATGCGGTGAGCGTGGCATTAACCAATCCTGCCAGAATGATAATGACAAGCGCTCCGAAATGGCAGACAGACGGTAAGGATCCTTTGCAATTGGTAAGCCTGGATTTAGACCAGATCCAATGGTTTCCTAAAGGCACTATTGTAAAGGAAAACATGATTACAAAGGATTATGCAGCCACATTCTTCCTCCAAAGAAATGTAGCCAAGATTACTACGAGTGAATTCGACGAATGTGATGAATATGATGCCGATTTAAAACAATGGCATAAATATTATGAAATAGAGGTGATAGAGACCGAAGGTTTCGACAACACTGAAAATGAGGAGGACCTTGTAGATTTAAACTGGTGGGGTTTCAGATGTGCCAATCCGGTGTCTTACATAGTGCAGCATACGATGGGTATACAGGATGCCATTAACGGAATTACCAATACCGGCAGATTTTTTGACGTCAACAGTACATTCTCCCGCTGTTTCTGGGCTTTCGACCCGAATTATGAGGTCGAGGACGGTTCTCCGGAGCAATGGCATCAGATTAACAGGGAAATTTATCCGGCCGAGGCTGAATACACCACCTCAGATTATCCATTGTATGTGTATGAAAATACGATGAGCACTGAAAATATGAAACAGAACCAGACCACTTTGGTGATGTTCTGCGGAAATTATTATGTGGGAGGGAAAAAGATGCTTGAAGAGGGGAAAGATCTGACTTATACACCTTTTATAATGTTCCCCGGCAATAAGCGTGTCTATACCATAGAGCGGTTGATGCAGGAAGTGCATGGCCAAATTTCTGATGTGGACCCGGAAAACGGTTTGTCTTTCAAAACAGGGGATGACAGAGGCAGCCATCAGAATACTTTCATAAATCTTGAAGGCATATTGAATCTTGACAACGTTGGGGAAACAACTTACGAAGATATTGCGGAATTGTTCGGAATTTCTTCTACAGATTATGTAATAGCCGACTATACTTTCTGGGATGTATCAGGTATGAGATTTACCGTGCCCATCAGGCATTTCACAGACGATCAGATCGGACATGAATTCGATATCGAGGATGTCTACAAAGGTTGGAATCCCTATACCCAAGAGCATCTCGGCAGATTTGGAGTGTTGCGCAACCATTGGTATGATATCTCAATCGACGGTTTCACAGGCCCGTCATACTATAAGATGCATTCCGACATACCTGACATTCCCGACGATCCATACAAGGATGACGAGACCGCAGTTATCAAATGCACCATCAACGTCCTGAGCTGGGTGAAACATACGCAGGGAGCCGTTTTCTAAAATCCGGAATTTTATCCTCTTAACAGATAATTTAGAATCGAAATGAAACTGAAAACTCTTATAATTGCCTCGGCACTCTTCGGAGGTTTATTATCCTGCACCGATGATAATCTTATATCGGATAATAATCAGGAGCCGGAACAGACCGCTGAAGACCTTAGCGACAGAATCGGTTATCTCGCCGTGAAAATGAAAATGTCTGACGGAGGGTCTACCACGAGGGTCAGCTATAAAACCGATGATACGTGGGGCAAGTATGAGAGGTATGTTTCTAATTTCGATATCCTTATCTTCCGCACGGACAAAGACAAACCGATAGTAACCGCCGAGGATGAGCTGAAAGCGAAATTCGTGGGATATGCTTCAGCTCCCTTCAGCGAATGGACAGATCTCGATCAAGAGGATATCGAGGAGAGAACTATCTATATCGCAATGGTCGACGACCTGCTCGGCACAAAGATAAAAAATAAGGACCAAGAAATCGACGGTAACTTCTACGGGTATATTATCGCGAACGTATCCGATCGGGCAAGGAGTGAATGCGGATACCTCAAAATTTCCACTTTCGAGGATCTCTATAACATAGAAGTCTCCGGTCAGGATTTTACATACAACGGAAATATCCTTACCGACAGAGCTAATTTCACTCTGCCTATGACAAGCGCCCCGGAATGGCAGCAAAACGGAGATGACCCCCATCATCTCGTAGAATTGAATCTTGACAATGTGGAATGGTTCCCCAAAGGCACAATTGTGAAAGAGAACATGATCAAGAAGTCCGCCGCAAATTTCTATATCCAAAGAAATGTGTCGAAACTTACCACTTCATCCAACAATTTCGATTTCGGAAATCTCGACGGCCAAATGACATTTAACGGAGCGACCTATAATTTCAAAAATTTCCCCGTAATGGAGGAAGATGGGGGTGGACTGAAACCGACAGGAGACATGTTCCAGATGATCTACTGGGGTGTCAGAAACGCGAACCCGGAAACCTATCTTGTGCAACACACCATGGGACTTCAGGAAGCTATTGCACCTGTCACCTATAAAGAACGCTTCCATGACAATCCGGGCAATTTCCACCGAGGGTTCTGGGCTTTCGACTCCAACTACACCACAGAAGAAAACAAGAGTGTGGCATGGCTGCATCCTTATAAAAATTTAGGCTATCCCTGTCCTCCATATTTCTTCTTTGAAAACACTATGACTCCGGAAAATATGCTAAAGGACCGCACGACAGCCATTCAATACATAGGGAATTATTATGTTGAAGGTAAAAAGATGCTTGAAGAGGGGAAAGATCTGACTTATACACCTTTTATAATGTTCCCGGGAGATAGACACGCCTACACTGAGGAAAGATTGCTGGAATATATAAACCAATATGATTCTTCCTTAGGAGTGACAGAGATAAAGCTTAAAGAATCGGGTGCCGGCGAAGAATTCCAGGGTGGATTGCGCGCCTTGAAAGACCTGATAGATTTTCAGGCTAATGGCGCCACCACAATCGATGATATAGCGCTTGCGTTCAATCTTGCCGACGGGAGCGAGGAATTAGTGTCTGACTACAGGGCCCGGAGCCTTGACGGCATGAGATACATTGCTCCTCTGCGTCATTTTACCGATGAAGAACTGGGAGAGGGTTTAGGTGTTCCGGAGCATATATACGAGGGTTGGAATCCATACTCATCCGATGAGTATCTCGGACGTTTCGGTACGGTTCGTAATAATTGGTATAATGTCAACATCGAATATATCTCCGGACCATCTTATACCCAGGTGGATACCGATCTTCCCGATGATCCCGACGATCCGTTTGATAATGACGAGACCGCTGCAATCAAATGCACTATCAATGTGCTGACATGGGTGTTCCATGACCAAAGCGCAAAATTCTAAATTTTTGAAAAACCCTAATTCTAAATGATAAAAGTGGATAAGAGGAAAGTTTCAAGATTGTTGATTCTATCGACACTTACGGCTGTTCTGGCAAGTTGCAATTTCATGAATGAAGAGATGCCGGAATGTGCCACGGATCCGAATGTCTTCACACGCGTGAAATTCCTGTATGACTATAATGTAAAAAAGACCGACCTCTTCACCGATCATGTAGGTTCCGTGTATTTATATATTTTTGATGAAAACGGGGTCTTTCTTGAAAGAAGAGAGCATACAAGGGAATATACTTCCGATCCGGGATTTGAGATTTTGCTGGATTCCACCGAACTGCGGCCCGGCTCCTCTTATCAGCTTCTGGCCTTGGCCAACGGTAACCATAAAGGGTATGACAGCTCCCTGAACACACCCGGCTTTCAGAAGGGAGAAATGATTCCGGGCGTCAGCACAATCAATGACTATAGGCTCACTCTCGACGTGGATGGCGACGGGGATGTAGACATCTTCAGCTTTTCGCAACGTTTCGAGGATGAAAATATCGAACAGCTCGACACTGTCTGGACTACCCTGACTCCACAATATCTTGATGTGCCGGTGGTGAGGGCGCCTTTCGAGTCGATCGAGCAGTTCCCGGATTCAATTGTGGATGTCACGATTCCTTTGATGCGTATCACAAACCATATCACGGTGCATCTCGCGGGATCCAACTTTACAATGAACACCAATCCCGAGGACTTTCATATTCTACTCCGGTTCCCTCATGGCAACGGAGAAATCAATATCACCGGAGAGACGCTCGGCGATAAGGAATTATACTACCGATCCATCCGCAAGACAATGGAACCGCAAGGACTGCAGACGGAAGCCAATAATTCCGCTACTTTAAAGACCGAGTTTAACGTCTCCCGACTCCAGGATGGCGACGGCGCCTCCCTTCAGGTGTGGAATGCCGACGGCAC
Organism: Muribaculaceae bacterium; assembly: GCA_022509205.1. Taxonomy (GTDB): domain Bacteria; phylum Bacteroidota; class Bacteroidia; order Bacteroidales; family Muribaculaceae; genus Lepagella. Next base: position 7,663 of record JAFLTR010000005.1, read on the forward strand.
CAAGTTGCTGGCTGAACTCTTCAATATCTCGTCGCTTCTGGCAGCCGGAAAGGATGCATACGATGACCCATGGTCGAATCAGGAATATCTCGACAGAGAGTATGAATATGAGCTCTATATTGAGCTCGACGACGCAACAGCCGAGAGCCTGAAAATCTATTGGGTCGAGGTAAGGATTTCAGTCTTGGGCTGGGCCGTGAGATTCCAGGATGAAAAAATTTAGAGGATTCTGAATGAAGAGGATATCCAAAATAATTTTCCGATATCTGTCGTTGCTTTTTATTCCTGTTGTCGCCTCTTGCGGTAATGATGACGCTTTAGGGGGCGATGGAGGGTTTTCCGACAAAAAATTGCTCGGGGTCTATGTCAGTTTCCCCGACGAAACAAGGTCGGCCCCGGATGAGGATAATTACGTGATGTCTTCTCTCTCCTTTAATGTCACTTCCCTGAATAATGAGGGTTTCTCACAAATTTATAAAGGGAACCTGATGGAAAATCAGAGGCAGTTTGAACTGGACAGCCTTGCAAAGGGCTTCTATAAAATTTATGCCTTAGGGAATTCAAATTTTGACACCCGAGTCTCTTCGGCTACTCCTGAAAATCTCACTTTTGATATAAATCCGGATAGATTGAACGAGATCAGCGCCATACCGATGAGCGGGACAGCATCCGTGGAATTAAATGAATCACGGTGGGTGCCGGTTGAGATGAAATTGGCGGGTGCAAAAGTTATCTTGAATCTTATATTTAATCCCGACTGGCTGACAGACGACCTGAAAGGGAAAGGGCTGAGGATAACGAAGGTGGAAGTGGAGAATGTTGCAGCCAAGGGCTTTGTTTTCCAAGGAAATGAGGATCTTTCTTTGGAAAGATTAACGGCGCCTATTGAAGTGACAGGCCTCTATTATGACGACTACATCTATGATGAGGGAGGTCAGTCGGATCTTGCCATCGGCCTGGGAGAACCCTCAGTTTCTCCGGCGGAAGAGGACGGGAACTGGATGTATCAGACCGTTTTCTATCTTCCGGAAATGATCATTAAGGAGGGGGAGAATCCGGTGAATGTAAATATAGAGGCTGAAATAACCGCCGAGTCGGGAGAAACGTTAAAAACGACTTCATTTGAGATTATGGTTCAGGGAGATGGAGAAACCGGGAATTATTCTATATCGAGGGGAAGTTTATATGAAATCGTAGGAAGAATCAAGACGGGCGGAGTTACTGCCGGACCGGCTTATAAAAATAATATCGGAATAGTTTCATTTACCAGAATTGGTAGTATATCTAGAATTTCCAATGGTCCCTAAATTGTTCTTTTATTTATTTTGTTATTATGAGTTTTCACAATCCAATTGTCCGCAGTGTCCTAAAATGATTATTAATCAGAAGGCGGGTGTGTCATTTCTTATGGCACACCCGCTTGATAATTGAAAAAGGTGAGTCCAAAAAATTGCTTTTTGACTCACCCTCTCGGTTTGGGGTGGGTGGAGATGGATTCGAACCACCGAAGGCGTAAGCCAGCAGATTTACAGTCTGCCCCATTTGGCCACTCTGGTATCCACCCTATGAAACAGCATACTCGCTTATTTCGATGCAAATTTATAGATTTTGGCTCAAGTATGCAAGAAAAATTGTATTTTTGCAATTAAGGAACTGACAATCTCAGTAGATTAACAAGAGAGCCCGATGCCTTTACCGGCGACCAATACAATTGGCTCCCCGTTCAATTAACCGAGCAGATTGCCACTCCGTATCAAAACACGCCAAATCTATGGAAATAATAAATCTTGATGCCACTCCAAGCCTTTTGAGCAGATACATAAGAGAGCTGCGTGACATCTCAATCCAAAGCGACCCCCTGAGGTTTCGCAGGAATCTCGAAAGAATCGGTGAGATAATGGCTTACGAGATTTCCAAACGTCTTGAATATAAGGAGGAGGTTGTGGAGACACCTTTGGCTCAGTCGAAAGTCAAAGAGATTAAGGATAAAATTGTCCTGGCCACAATTCTGAGAGCCGGACTTCCTTTCCATCAGGGATTCCTTAATTATTTCGACCATGCAGAAAACGCTTTTGTAAGCGCCTACCGGAAATATCGTGAGAAGGGCGATACGTTCGATGTGCTCGTGGAATACCTTGCATCTCCCGACATCAACGGCAAGACGCTAATAATCGTTGACCCGATGCTGGCCACCGGATCGAGCATGGAACTCGGCTACAGGGCGCTCCTTAATAACGGCACACCGGCAAAGATACATGTGGCATCAGTTATAGCCTCTCAACCGGCTATCGAATATGTGGCAAAGGTGTTCCCCCAGGATATTACTACCGTGTGGAGCGCTGCTATCGATCCGGAGATCAATGCCCACAGCTACATTGTGCCCGGGCTCGGTGACGCCGGTGATCTTGCTTTCGGCGTGAAACTTTAAAACCCTTACCACCCCCCAATACCGCATGACCCTCGACAATATCGAAATACTCAACTTCAAGAATATCGGAAACGCCCGATTGGATTTTTCTCCGGGCGTCAATTGTCTGTTGGGAATGAACGGTCAGGGGAAAAGCAATCTGCTCGATGCTATCCATCTTCTGAGCATGGCCCGGACTATGAGCTCCCTTCCCGATTCCGCGATTCTCAAACATGGAGAGGAGATGATGCTCGTGAAAGGTAATTTCCACACCGACGCCGACACCATCGACACCATCTCCTGCGGATATGCCAAAGGGAAGCGCAAGAGTCTCAAACGAAACGGCAAGGAATATCCCAAGCTCTCGGAACATATCGGACAATATCCGGTGGTGATATCCACCCCCGACGATTCCCGAATTGTCACCGGCAGCGGCGAGGAGCGTCGCAAGTTGATGGACATGGTGATCTCTCAGGCAGACCCGGCCTATCTTTCGGCGCTCATAAAATATAACAAGGCACTGGAAAACCGCAACAAGATGCTCCGGGCCGGAGTCAAAGACGATATCCTTTACGAGTCAATCGAAAATTCTATGGTAGAGGCCGCCGAAGTGATCCATAACGCCCGGAAAGAATGGGTGGCCGAAATCTCTCCCATAGTAGAAGAGATATATGCGAGGATTTCCGGCGGGAAGGAGAAAACCGGTCTCAGCTACAAAAGCGCACTCAATCATGCCACGATGAGGGAGGTGCTGGATTCTCATCGAGCCAAAGACCATATACTGGGTTTCTCTTCGGCAGGTGTCCACCGTGATGATATGGAGTCAAGTCTCGACGGCTACAGTCTCCGGGCTCTCGGAAGCCAGGGGCAGCTTAAGACTTTCGCCGTGGCTTTACGTCTGGCTATTTTTCGCTATCTGAAAAGGAAAAAGGGCCTCACTCCCCTACTTCTGCTCGACGACATCTTCGACAAACTTGATGCCGGCCGGGTTGAAAACATCATGAAGGAAGTGACTCATGAGGGAGACTTCGGACAGATCTTCATAACTGACACCAACCGTAAGCATCTCGACGATATTCTGGCAGGTATCGAGGGTCACAAAACTTTGATAAATGTTGAAAACGGGGTTTTCTCCGAAATCAAACATTAAAGCGTCCTGATAGACGCTGAGCGGGGTGCGGCTAAAGAACTATTGAAATAAAAAAACCAACGTGAAACGTCATAATCCTGAAAGTATAGGCGATGTGTTGCGCCAACTCCTTGAGGAATCATCCCTCCAGAACCGGATGGATGAACTTAAGGCTGCGGGATTATGGAAACACATAGTGGGGGAACATTTAGCTGCCCAGTGTAGTGTCCCATTGGTGAAAAACGGGGTTATGAGGGTGGGAGTGCCTAATGCTTCGTTGCGCAACGAGCTGCTGATGAGCCGCACCCGACTGCGCTCCATTATAAACCGGACAATAGGAAAAGAGATTATTACAGAAATAAAATTCACATCATGAATCCGCACGAACTACCCTCTCCCGAGATTTTCGCCAACCGGCTGCCGATTCAGTTGCGCTTCAGCGACGTGGATGTGGTTGGCCATGTCAACAATATCGTCTATCTGCAATATTACGACACGGGGAAAGCGGCATTTATGACTGAACTTCTGGGCCGCTCCATCTCCTGGCAGGAGGTAGACACGGTGGTGGCCAATGTCGATTGCGCTTTTATTGCTCCGATTTTATGGGGCGAAAATATTGAGGTGCTCACTACTTGTGTGGGAATACACGACAAGAGTTTCCGACTGCTGCAGATGCTGCGGAATTCCGACTCCGGAGAGGTCAAATCCCTGTGTGAAACCGTGATGGTGTCTTTCGACCCCCACACTCAGAAATCAGCACCCCTACGGGATGAATGGCGCGAAAAACTGACGGCCATCCTCAATTCCGGGAAAGATTGACTCTCATTTCAAACCGAATTAAACAGAACAAAAATAATGAATCAAATAGAACTAACTTTACAACTCGAGGCCCAGGGTGTTGACCCTCACGATGCAGAGATACTTAAAAAGGCTCTCGAAGAACGTAATGAAGCCGGAGAATTTATCCGTCAGGAAAAATATCTTGAGGCCATGGAACGCACCGTATCGGCGCTGAAGACCATGCGCGAATGTTCCGACTATCAAAACCCTGAATTCCGGATGCTCTTCGTGGCCTTATTGTTCGACCTCGCGGAAATACACTACTCCCTCAAAAATTATAAGCAGAGCGAAAAGGAGGTAGACCTTCTTTTCAAAGTGCTCGACCCTCTGGTCAAGAGCGATGAAGAACGCTTTGCCCGTTATCATATTTTGGCGATGGAGCTTTCCACCCGAATACTTCGCAGCCGGAAGAAAGCCCTCGACTTGCTCGTGAAGCAACAGATAACCACAGGAGCACTCTATGAGAAAGTGAATTCAGGCATTGCAGCAGCCACCGACAAATTGGTTGACAGCCTGAGCACCACGGCACAGCTTCTTGCCTCAACCGGGGATATCCGTGGATCCCTCAAATTTTTCGCTGAAGCTATTAAATATTCCAAGAAGAGGGCGGGTAAAGTTACACGCAAAGAAGTGAAGATGACCGTGGAAATGGCCGAAGTGATGATGAGACTCCGGAGCATGCAACCCCGGGCCAAACGCCTGCTGAACGCAATACTCCCTCATGCCGTGGCTCTCGAACTCGTTGCGCTTGAACAGGATATAAGGTCGCTTATTGAAGTGATTGACGCTAACGAGGAACCGGAATCCAAGTGGAGACTTTTCCTACATAAAGTGGTGGCCGGAGCTAAAAAAACCTTCAGGAATCATGATACAAGTAATCCGGAAACCAAATCAAAATAAACTGCACTAATTCCCTTCGCCATGTCTACAGAATTAAATAAAGACACAACCATAGATATCCCTGTGATTGATCCCCGCGTGGAAGGTAAATTCTATATATTTTCCGCTGAGTGGAATAAAGAAGTGGTGGGAAAACTTCTGGAAGGATGCCATAAGACCCTTCTGGCGGCCGATGTAAAGGAGGAGAGGATAGTCAGCTGTAAGGTTCCGGGCAGTGTGGAACTTGTGAATGCCGCCGCCACGGCCATAGAACGCGGGGATGCCGCCGCAATTGTGATCCTGGGATGTGTGGTTCGCGGTGATACACCTCATTTCGATTATGTGTGCCAGATTGTGTCGCAGGCCACGGCAATCCTCAACAGCAAAGGGAAAGCTCCCGTGATTTTCGGGCTTCTGACGGTAGAGAATCTGCAACAGGCTTTTGACAGGGCCGGAGGCATCCTCGGAAACAAAGGCGAGGAAGCCGCCGTGGCTGCTCTGAATATGGCAACTCTTCATCAGTTTCTCTAATAGAACCTCTCCTATAATTGCAGATTTCACTTATGTCTGACTCCTACTCACCTTTCCTGACCTCGTCAGCTTCCACCGATTCTCAAGAAGACCGGATTGTCGATGCGGCTTTCCATGATCTCTTGAATTGCTATGTGGAAAGCAACCATCGGAAGAAAGTTGAGATCATCGAGAAGGCATACCGTTTTGCAAAAGAAGCGCACAAGGGAGCACGCAGAAGAAGCGGCGAGCCATATATACTGCATCCCATCGCTGTAGCCAGAATCGTTGTGGAGGAACTCGGACTCGGTTCTACTTCGATCTGTGCGGCACTGCTACATGATGTGGTGGAAGATACCGACTACACGCGAGAAGATATCGAGATGGCGTTCGGCAAGAAGATTGCTGACATTGTAGAGGGCGTCACTAAAATTTCAGGGGGAATTTTCGGTGACAAAGCCTCGGTGCAGGCTGAGAATTTCAGGAAGTTGCTGCTCTCAATGAGCACCGACATAAGGGTAATTCTCGTCAAAATGGCCGACAGGCTCCACAATATGCGCACCCTCGGATCGATGCGTCCGGAGAAACAATACAAGATAGCAGGCGAAACCCTCTATGTTTATGCCCCTCTGGCTCATCGCCTCGGGCTCAGCAAAATAAAATATGAACTTGAGGATCTCGCTTTCAAATATGAACACCCTCAGAAATATCGGGAGATAATCGAGAAGGTGAACGAAACAGAGGAACATCGAGTTGCAATTGCCCGGGAATTTGTGGCTCCGGTGAAAAAAATGCTTGATGAAGCCGGGTTCAAGTATGAGATAAAGGCCCGCGTGAAAAGCGCTTATTCCATCTATAAGAAGATGGAGACCAAGAAGATACCTTTTGAAGAAATCTATGATGTCTATGCCGTAAGAGTGATTTTCGACAATGATGACGATGCACTCGAAAAAATAAAATGCTGGCAGATTTACACATTCTTCACTGAAAACTACAAGACCCATCCGGAAAGACTTCGCGATTGGATATCAATACCCAAGGCCAACGGCTACCGGGCCCTTCACCTCACGGCCATGGGTCCCGAAGGGAAATGGATAGAAGTGCAGATACGTTCCCGGAAGATGGACGAAATCGCCGAACTCGGCTATGCGGCCCACTGGAAATATAAAGACGGTGTCAACGAGGATGAAAGCGAGCTTGACACCTGGATGAATACTATCAAGGATATCCTGGCACATCCGGAACCCAATGCCCTGGACTTCCTCGACACCATAAAACTCAATCTCTTCTCCTCGGAGATCTATGTGTTCACACCCAAGGGCGACCTGCTGACTCTTCCCACGGGTGCTACCGTGCTGGATATGGCATTTGCCATCCACTCCCAACTCGGTCTTCATTGCATGGCCGGGAAAATCAGCCACAGACTTGTGCCTCTGTCACATAAACTGCAGAGCGGCGACCAGGTGGAGATAATTACATCGAATTCCCGCAACCCGACCCCCGAATGGGTGGATTATTGTTACACGGCAAAAGCCAAGTCAAGAATCCGCACTTATCTGAAGAAAGCGGGAAATGCCGACATTCTTTCACCGGAGGAACTCGACCGGATTGCCACTCCGGAAAGTTCCCATGAAGAGAAACGTTCACTGGTGAAACGGCTGCTCCGCAACCCTTTCTCTTCAAAAAAGAAGAAAGGAGAAAAAAAGGCGGCTCCGATCGACAGGAAGAAAGTCTTTACTCTATATCCCGATGACAAAGAACCCAACTATCACCTGGAGTCATGCTGCTCTCCCTTGCCGGGCGACGATGTTTTGGGATTTGTCAATGAAGATGAGGAGGTTGTGCTTCATAAGGTGAGCTGCCCTATTGCGATGCGTCTCAAAAGCGCTTATGGCTCGCGCCTTGTTGTGACCCGCTGGGGTGGCAGTTCCTCTAAATTCCCGGCAACAATCGAACTTGACGGAATCGACCGCCGGCACATACTGGAAGAAATTGTTGAACTCGTGTCACACAAATTCAACATCAATATCCGTTCTATGAACATATCCACCCATCAGGATGTGTTTCATTGCAACATGAGTTTCTTCACCGACACTGCGGAAAGCGTGGATAACCTTTGTGACAATCTCCTCAACCTGAAAGGTGTGAAATTCGCAAAACGTGTCACTTAAAATATGACTAAACCTTGAGAAGACTGCCAAGTCATATATTTACTTGATTTAACCCTCTTATTGAATGTCTAAAGTTTCCAAGATATTTTCAAAAATAAACCTGGTTCGTTTCAGTCTTGCGGTGGCATCCATAACCATCATACTTCTGGTGTTGCCTCACGCCGATCATCAGGGCCTCTCGTATGAACAGAACCAGCCATGGAAATATCCGCTGCTGACGGCCGAATTTGATATCCCGATACTTCGCGACTCTACATCCATGAGAATCATGCGCGACAGTATCGACCGAAGCTTTGTGCCTTTTGTGAAACGCGACCTTCAGCTCGAGAAAGAGAATGTGGAAAGATTCAATTCCCTCATCGCGGAGCATGCCTCCCCACAGCAGTCGCAGCTTCTCACACGCCTCTTGGCGAAAACATATCAGGAGGGTGTGCTCGACAACTCTCTGACAGAATTTCTGAGAACAAATAATTCCTCAACCCTTCGTTTGGTGTCCACCGACCAGAATTCGCGGCAGATCATGGCCCTGGACGCTTCAAGGATGTTTTCCCCAAGGAGAGCCTTCGCCTTTATCGACTCTTCCTATAATGCCGACAAATCATCCTCTATGGCACCTTTGTCGCAGGAACTGACAAGAGCAATCAACCTCTGCCTTAATCCCAACATAGTGCTTGATTCGGCCATTGATTCAAGATATAGGGATCAGGAATACCTGACTGTAAACGGTGCTTTAGGAGTGATCAAGACGGGCCAAAGGATTGTAGACCGTGGCGAAATCATCACCCCGCAGATTTATACCAATCTCAACACCTACACCGAGATGCTTGCCACCAGGCAAAGCGACCGCCACGACCATACTTATTTCATAATCGGACAGGGAATATACATAGCAATTATCTTTGCCACTCTATATATCTTCCTGGGCATATACCGTCCGCGTTTCTTTTCCGACACAAGGAAGATGACCTTCCTGATGACTTTCATCACCCTTTTCACGATTTTCGCAATATTTATGTTTGAAAATGTGGTGATGGGCCTTTATGTGGTGCCGTTTGCAGCCGTGCCTGTAATTGTGCTGGTTTTCTTCGATTCCCGCACTGCAATCTTCTCTCTTATCACTACAGTGTTTCTGGCGGCTCTTGTCTCCACCTATCCCTTGCAGTTCCTCTTTATGGAGCTTACGGTGGGTCTGGTAGCCACTTTCAGTATATGGCAGCTCGACCGACGCTCCCAGCTCTTGCGGACAGCCGCCCTCTCTTTGCTCACGTATATGGTCACCTACTTCACCACGCTGCTGATAATGGAGGGAAACATGTCGCAATTCTCCTGGAGGATTCTGATAATGTTTGTAATCAATGCCGTGATCCTATCATTCGCCTACGTGCTTATCCTTGTTATTGAGAAAATATTCAGCTTCACATCGGCCGTGACACTTGTTGAATTAAGCGATATCAACAGTCCTTTGCTCATGCGGCTTGCAGAGGAAGCCCCCGGCACTTTCCAACATTCCATCCAGGTCTCCACAATCGCTGCGGAAGCGGCCCGTGCCATCGGCGCCAACACCACCCTTGTGAGAACCGGTGCGCTCTATCATGATATCGGGAAACTTTCAAGCCCGATCTTCTTCACCGAAAACCAGCACGGCATCAATCCTCATGCCGGTCTTGACCCGGTGACAAGTGCAAAAAAGATAGTGTCGCACGTCACAGAGGGGGCAAATCTTGCCAACAAGCATAAGTTGCCTCCGTTAGTGAAATCTTTTATCCTTGAACATCACGGGAAAGGGATGGCCAAATATTTCTACAACACAGCCGTCAACAATAATCCCGACAAGGTGATCGACAAGGCTGACTTCTCATATCCGGGCCCGAATCCTCAGAGTGTGGAAACATCCATCCTGATGATGGCAGATGCCGTGGAGGCGGCTTCAAGATCTCTTACGGATTATTCACCGGAATCTATCGACCGACTTGTGGAAAACATAATCAACGGACAGATTGCCGACGGTATGTTTAAAGAATCACCCATATCTTTCCGGGATGTGGAAGTGATTAAGAAAGTTTTCAAACAGCGTCTCTCAACTATCTACCACACCAGGGTGAGATATCCCGAAATGAAAAAAGACACGGCCACAGCCAGGGCCGGAAATTAGGGGGCGGGGCTTGAGATGAGGGTTGTCTAATATTTTTGAATCATATATTTATGAAACAATACAAGCATATTTTAAAATTATCGCTTTTGGCGTTGCTCTTTTTCTGTGCCGGGTCTTTCATCATAGCGCAGGACAATGCGCCGCAAAACAAACGGAAAATTACGGTGGAAAAACCTGACATGCAGGAAATCAAGCAAAAGACCCTTGACCCTAAAAGTCCCTTTTATTTCCCCAAACTGATGGCGAAATACAACCGTAACGACACAGTGATGACCAATGAGGAATACCGTTATTTCTATCTCGGATATATGTTCCAGGAGGACTACGACCCGTATCGCACATCTCCCTATTCCGGGGTGACAGATGAATTACGGTTAAAGTCAAAACACACCAAGGAGGAGATGGACACTATTCATAAATATGCCCTGCTCTCATTAAGAGACAATCCTTTCGATCTTCGGCAGATGTCGTTTCTGGTGTATGTCTTAAAAGAAATGCGGAAGAATATGAGCGCGGCAATATGGGAATACCGGCTTGAACATCTAATAGGGGCAATAAAAAGCACAGGCACGGGTGAAGATCTGGAAAATGCATGGTTTGTGATATATCCCACTCATGAATATGATCTTATCAGACTTTTGGGATACGAGGCCACGGATGTAGAATTTATAGAACCCGCCTTTGACTATCTGACTGTGAAGCCGGATGAGGAAACACAAAGGCGACTTCGTGATAAAGTCGCCCCGGGTTTTTATTTCAATCTGGAGATTCCCATCTCCCAATACTCTATGAAACATCCGAATACTTTGTAAAAAAGTATCTTCACTGATGCGATCTCACGCATCAGATTGATTACGGATGTAAAGGAATCAGCATCCGCAACCTTCGCCGCAATTGCCATCGGAGCAACCGCCGTTGCCACCGCAACTTCCACAACAACCTACTTGCGGCAAATCATCGGGTGTAGAGTCTCTAACCTCTACAATCTCTCCTTCATATCTCACTGTCAGGCCGGCAAAGGGATGGTTGAAATCCATTTTTATCTTGTCGCCTATTTCTGTCACTGTGCCGTTGACTCTCAGATTGTCGGCGGTCATCATCGGAAGCACCGCACCAACCTTGACTTCATCGGCAAGTTTCCCATCCCGCATGAAAATCTCTTTGTCGAGAGTCATTACAAGCTCATCGCTCTTATCTCCGAAAGCTGCCACAGGGGGCAATGTCACCTCAAAACGATCACCCTTAGACAAACCCTCCATTACAGTCATTAGACCCGGAACAATGCCCGGAGTGACACCATACACCATCTCATCGGGAGCATCCTTAGGAGTCTCGAAAAGGAGTCGGCCATCCGAGTCATCATACAATTTATAGGAGTATTCCACGAATTTACCGGGAGCTACTTTCTCTTTTTCAGTTGCCATAATCTTCTTTTTTAGTCTATGTAATTATAACAATTGAACCCCCCTGCGGGTTTAACCTTAACCCCTGACTTTATCATGTTAACTTTACCGGTCTAATTGCAGTTTCCTTTGAGATTTGGAGAATGGTGCACCGAGTCAACTGCTCTTCCGGAAGGCTCGTTACGGTTTTGGAAAGAGGCATCCCAAGCAAGAGCTTCGGCCGTGCTACAGGCAACCGAGGGCACAGATGGAACGCAGGCCGCAGCTGTGGCAGAAGGGAAATGTTCCTCAAATATGCTGCGATAGAAATATTCTTCTTTGTTTCTTGGGGGATTGACCGGGAATCGGAGATGAGATGTCAGCATTTGCTCGTCGCTCACCTGGGATGAGGCTATCTCCCGAAGGGTATCGATCCATGAATAGCCCACACCATCGGAAAATTGCTCTTTCTGGCGCCATGCCACCTCTTCAGGGAGCAGGTCTTCAAAGGCCTTGCGCAAAGCCCATTTCTCAATTTTGCCGTTCTTTCCCGACATTTTGGCTTCCGGATTGAAGCGCATCGCTATGTCGATGAATTCCTTGTCGAGAAAAGGCACGCGGCCCTCGACACCCCAGGCCGACAAGGATTTGTTTGCACGAAGACAGTCATAGAGATGGAGCTTGGAGAGTTTCCTGACAGTCTCTTCATGAAATTCCTTTGCATTCGGAGCCTTGTGGAAATATAGATAGCCTCCGAATAGTTCATCCGCACCTTCACCGGAAAGCACCATCTTTATGCCCATCGACTTGATGACCCGAGCGAGCAGATACATAGGCGTCGAGGCTCTGACAGTAGTGACGTCGTAGGTCTCTATGTAATATATCACATCACGGATTGCATCTATTCCTTCCTGAATGGTAAAATTAATCTCATGATGGATCGAACCGATATGTTCGGCCACTTTCCTTGCGGCAGCAAGATCGGGAGAGTCCTTTAGTCCCACGGCAAAGGAATGGAGCCTTGGCCACCAAGCCATGCTCCTGTCATCTTCCTCGATTCGCTTCGGAGCAAATTTAGCAGCCAGCGCAGAAATGATCGAGGAGTCAAGACCTCCCGAAAGTAAAACTCCATAAGGCACATCGCTCATCAGCTGGCGCTTGACGGCATCGCTAAGGCCTTTTCGCAGGTCTTCTATATTGGCTGGATTATCTTTCACATTCTCATAGGAGGTCCATTCCCGGTTATACCATTTCACAAACTTTCTCTCCCTGCTGTCATAATAATGACCCGGCGGGAATGGTTCTATAACGTTGCATTTCCCTTCAAGGGCTTTCAATTCAGAGGCGAAATATCTCTGACCCTCTTTGTCAGTCCCGGTGTAAAGTGGAATAATGCCGATATGGTCGCGGGCCACAAGCCAATAATCTTCCTCTTCATCATAGAGCGCGAAAGCGAATATTCCATTGAGGTCTTCAAGGAATTCTTTTCCTTTGTCAAGATAAAGCGGAATAATTACCTCACAGTCACTCCCGGTCAGGAATCGATAGTTTTCCTTATATTTTTCACGAAGTTGGCGATGATTATATATCTCACCGTTAACGGCAAGCACCACCTTCCCATCGGGAGATTTTAACGGTTGCGAGCCGGACTCCGGATCTACGATCGAAAGACGTTCATGGGCGAGGATGGCATGACTGCCGGTATAGACTCCGGACCAGTCGGGGCCTCTGTGGCGAATCTTCTTCGCCATTTTCAAAACTTCGCTTCTTTGTTCTTCAGGATTACATTTTATATCGAAAACTCCTACTATTCCACACATAAAGCTGTTAAAATTAGAATTTGATTTATGGAATGCAAAATTACTTAATTTTATTAAATATTCCCGTGTTCTTCATAAAAAGAACCCCGACTTTAGGAGCCGGGGTTCAGTATCAGAAGATTGCTGATTTTTATTTGGCTGTCAATGTGCAGGTGTAAGGAACTGCACTGAGGTTGAGAGTTACAGTGTAAGTGCCTGCAGGAGTTGTGATGTTGTCACCATTGAGCACAAGATCAGTGGTGGAACCACCAAGGTTGATATCCCAACCATTGTTGAAACGGAATTTCCATCCACCCTCTTCATTGAGAGTCATAGTTCCTGTCCATTCCAGTTTCTGGTCGTCTACAGCTGTCAGTTCGATATCATTGTCCCAATCGCCATTCACACCGATAAGAGATGCAGAAGTTATCTCTGTGAGTGAATAAGTGAGTTCAACCACATCTACTTTACACCAGTAGAGGTCAGCTTCTTTAACTTCAATATTTCCGGCACCTCCGTCGAGTGAGAGTTTACCTTCGCCCGCGCTACCGTAGTTGAATCCGTCCCAATCAAGTTGTGAAGTAAACTTGAATCCGCCTTTGAGATAAGCGAAACCGGTGTAAGTTATGAAATCATTGGTGGAAAGCATCTGAGACTTAGATTGAGTCCAATCGTTTGAATCGCCCGGAGTGTAAAGATTTTCAAATGTAGCGAGCTCTTGAATATTATAAGTCAAGGCCTTTGCATCAAATGAGAAACGGTATCTGTTTCCGGCTGTGAGAGTACCCGGGTTGCCTCCGAGATTCAAAGAGCCTTCCAATGCTGTGGCAGTTGCCGGACCGTAGCAAAGAGATGTGTCGAGTGTACCACCTTTTGCTGCTTCGTATGCGCTCTGCGGAACGATTAACCATGAAGTCATTCCTTCACCAAAATCAGCGATAACGGTGAAGTTAGTGTCATCATAGATATTATATTCGTTATGGGTAAACGGAATAGCGGATTCAAGAGTTGTCCCTTGCGGGCCAAGGAGATAATAAGCCTCTTCAATCACATAACCCGGATCCACACCTTCCTGCATGAAGCTATCACCTTCGCAATAGTAAAAATCCTTGCTGCCGATCTTATACTGACCGCCATTGGCATTTACATATACTGCCACATGATAGAAGATTTGATATTCGCGAGGATCATTGGGGCCATACATAGCGCTACGAGTGTAGAGAATGCTGCTGAGGGGAGCCTGAGCCACACCATCCTTGACGGTAATGTCAGAGACATCAAACACCTCTTCATAACCATCTGACTTTGCAAACTGGAGGGAACCTGTCACTTCAGATCCGGCAGGCAGATTCTCAGTCTTGACATCGATTGTGAAGAGAGTCATCATCTCTGTTGCAGCATCTGTTGTGGCACCTACAAGCTCATCCAGATTCATAAGAGAAGTAAGAGCAGAAGCCGGCGTCACCGAGAAATCTTCTTGTGTGATGCCCGGGAGCTGAGGATTCTCCACCGGTTTTGCATCACTTTTCTCGATTTCGTCACAGCCCATCAAGGCTGTGGCGAGAATCGGAAGTGCAAATAAATATCTTAGTTTCATTCGTTCTTAATTTTTAGATTATTGAACAGTACAATGCCATGGATATGCAGTGAGATCGAGTGTCACATTGGTGCCTTCAAGGTAGAGGTTGCCCTCGTCGAAAATAAGTTCATCGACGGTTCCACCCAAATTGATATCCCAGCTATTGTTCATAGCGAATTTCCATCCTCCGGAAGTTACATTAGCAGCCCCGGTCCAGATATAAGAGTTTCCGGCATCAGCTGTCATCGGGTTTCCGGAAGCATCCCAGCCGTTGTAATCTCCCGGCAAGGTCACGGATGTGATCTCTGTAATCTTGAGCGTACCGACTTTTTCTGTTCCGGTGTCGGAACTATTGTTATAATCGGTTATCTCAAGCCAGAAGAAATAGAGACCGGCGGGCACTGTGTAGTCGCCACCATTAAGGTTGCCTCCATTTTGATAGAGATCCACTGAATAAGCTACGGTTTCTCCTTCGTCATTTAATACAGGAGAGAGACCCACTGAGTCATCACCATTTTGAGCTCCCCAGTTGACAGCACCGTCCCAGTTGCCATCGTTGATCTTGAATTCACCGTCAACTTTTGCGAAACCATACAATACCATGGTGTCGTCGGTGGTTTTCTTCTCGCTAAGTGCGATCTGGGGCTCAATATCGCTCCAACCGCCGGCGTTGCCCGGGATATAAAGTAGGATTGCTTCTGAAGAGAAGGAAGCATAACCCTGCACCTGTGAGAGCATCACTACATTAGATACAGTAGCAGTTGCTTCAGCAGCCGTACCTGAGCCAAGGTGGGCTGTAGCTCTTACATAAAGCGGACCTACATAATCCTCCTCATATTGGCTTTCCTCGAAAATACCGTTCAATTCATTGATACCGGCAGCAAGGTCAGACATGTTGGCCACAAGGACGCCTTTAATCTGGCTTTCCAATACGATATCAACCATTCCCGGCACTACATGCTCTTCACCGTCGCCACCCACAACAGGCTCTTCGGTCACTGATGTGAAATCAGGCTTAAGCGAAATCTGAATCCCGTAGGTCGGTGCCAAAGTAAGTCCATAGTTTGGCTGGGAGACAGTAAACTGAACCTTTCCGTTAGTTGCCAGATCAATAAATTGTGTGGCAAACTGAGGGGTGTTCAAGACAAATTCATAATCTGTCGAAGTGTCAACTTTCGGGTCTTTATCCGGGTTACAGCTTGTCAGGCCGGAAACCGCAAAAGCCGAAATTGCTAAAATATATGATAATTTCTTCATAATTCAATTAGAAATTT
This sequence comes from Muribaculaceae bacterium, assembly GCA_022509205.1. Classification (GTDB taxonomy): domain Bacteria; phylum Bacteroidota; class Bacteroidia; order Bacteroidales; family Muribaculaceae; genus Lepagella. Next base: position 23,785 of record JAFLTR010000005.1, read on the forward strand.
CAAGGTTGAAAAAATCAATAACCCGGATTCTGACCCAACGTAGCAGTAAACTGGGTAGGAATCGGCATAAGGTTTCTGAAGGCCTCGATGGAAGTGCCCTGACGCACGGCGCCTTTCCATTGCCAGTTGTAACCTGTGTTGGTATACTTGTTGAAACGGATAAGGTCGCTACGACGGTGACATTCCCAATAAAGCTCTCTGTTTCTTTCATCGAGAAGATTATCAGCAGTGTAAGAAGAAACCGGTGCAAGTCCGGCACGTGTCCTTACCTTGTTGTAGAAGTCAATGCCTGAGTAACCTGTAGCGCCATGGCCCGGAAGCTGACATTCAGCAAGCATCAGATAGATGTCGGCCAGACGGAAGAGGGGCATGTCTGCTGAGTTGAAGATATCTTTGGCAAGATATTTTGACAGAGGGTCGATATAATTACCGTCTTCATCCTTTGTAGCCACATCGGCCGGAAGTTCATACTGTTCCGACGGAGTGTAGACAAACTTGATACATTGGTAGCCTGATGTTCCGGCATCACCCCATGTAGAGATATCATTGAGATCAAGCTCAAATTCTCCGGCATAGAAGAGAGCGCGGTTATCGTTGGCTTCAAACCTGTTTACAGTTTCCGGACGCATGTGAGGACCGGCCCACGGACCTGTCTGAAGGCCATACTGTGCATAAGGAGAAACAGCTGCGTAAGCACCGCCACTAAGGTAAGTGGTGCCACCGTAAGTCTGCATGGTAATTTCATCCTGAGGAACTGTCCAGAGAATCTCACCATAATTTGTGCCATAAGTGGATGAAGCCACATACTGATGGTTGTCGGCACAGAAAAGATACTTATAAGTCGGAGCCAGGTTAGGAATAGTCTGGGTGATTCTCAGACAAGCATCCGCACATTGTTGCCACATCGGCGTGCCGGTGTAGACTTCAGCGTTAAGATAAAGTTTTGCCAGAAGAGCCAGACCTGCTTCCCTGCTGAGGCGACCATATTCCTGCTGAGCTGCCGGAACCACTTTCTCGATAGCATCCGAGAGGTCTGCCACCACGGCTTCAAACAGTTCTTTTCTCGTGTAAGTCGGAGGAATTTCACCCACTACGCTGTTCTCATCAGTCCAGGGACCCACTCCGAAGATATCGATCATGTGATAATAAGAGAGGTTACGCAGAATTCTCAATTCTGCCTGGAATTCAGCTATCTCATCAGCTGTGAGGAACTCGCCCGCATTATTCAAGGTTGCGATTACTGAATTACACAGTGCAATCTGAAAGTTGATACGAGAATACATTTCATAGATCCAGTGGTTGTCGGCACTCGGCTGTGCATAAACGAGCTCGTCGATACCAACGTCGTCCCAGTTACCTGCGATTACACATTCGTCGGTGGGGAGTTCCTGCTGGTTAAAGAGCTGACGGGTGTATACACCGGCACCTCCGTCGTCTACAGATATACCACCCTCCATCACGAGACCAGCATAGGCACGCATGATCAAGCCGATGTATTCATCTTTGGATGTAAGCTCGGTCTTGTCAGTAGGATTAGTGGGCTTAACATCCAGGTCGCCTACGCAAGAAGATAGCCCGACCATCAAGGAAGCCCCACAAAATAAAATATATTTAGCTATTTTCATATTATCTACTATTAAAGTATTAGAAAGTTGCCACGAGACCTAAGGTGAAAGTGATAGGTTTCGGATACACTGCATTGTCTATACCGGAGAAGATTTCCGGGTCAAGTCCTTTGTATTTGGTAATTACAAAAGGATTCTGGACAGCGCCATAAAGGCGGATTCTCAGGTTGTCATGGCAAAGATTAGGCCAAGTATAACCCACTGTGATGTTGTCGCAACGAACGAATGATGCGTTCTGCACGAAATAGTCGCTCTGCATCTGTGCCACTGATTTCTCCTCGAAATAGATAGGATTGTTGGCAAGAAGGTTGCTCAGAGGCAATGCGTTGACAGCACCGTCAATAAATACGTTGTTCATCTGGTTCTGGTTGAACACATAGTTGCCGATGTTGCTTCTCAGAACAATACCGAAGTCCCAGTTCTTGAAGCTAACGTTGTTGTTCCAAGCGATTGTCACTTTCGGGTCGCGGCTATGATATAGGTATTTGTCCGACTCGTCGATCTGCCCGTCGCCGTTGCGGTCTACGAATACATTATCCAATGGGATACCCTTTTCGTCGTAAACCTGTTCGTAAACATAGAAACTGTAGGCGGGGTGACCCACTTCATGTTTCTGGATGTTACCGTTCTGGCCGCCAAGGCTACCAACCTGATTGTCGGCACCTTCAGCAAGACGTGTGATCTTGTTCTTGTTCCAGGCTACATTCAAAGCGGAGGTCCATGTTACATTCTGAGTGACTACCGGGCGGGTGTTGATATTGAATTCCACACCGAGGTTCTCAAGGTCACCAATGTTGATGTTACCCTTGTTGGTGAGGTTAGAACCTGCCGGATAGTTGGCGAATGTCAAGAGGTCTTTTGTTGTCCTCTTATAGAAATCGATGCTACCTGCGATACGGTTGTTGAGGAAACCGAAGTCAACACCGGCATTCCAAGTGTGAGTTTCCTCCCATTTGATCGATTCGTTGTAAGCACCCGGAGTAACGTAGGGTATGTTGGTATTAGTGCCGAAAGGATAACGATGGTTCAAGTCAGTTGTGCCAAGGCTATAGATCGGCAGATAGGGGAAGAAGTCGTCATTAAGGTCTTGCTGACCGGTGATACCGTAGCCGGCACGAATCTTGAGTTCCGACATCCAGCCGCGAGTTCTCTCCATGAAAGTTTCTTCGAGGAGTTTCCAACCGAGAGCCACTGACGGGAATGTACCCCAGCGGTTATCTTTGGAGAAACGTGATGTACCGTCCCAACGCACTGTTGCGGTGATCAGGTATTTGTCGCGCAAGATATAATTGAGACGTCCGAAGAATGACACCAATTGGAGATTATCGGAATAATAGGAAGTGGGATAAGCCTGAGTGTCAAGATAATGATCGTTGGTGGGAAGACCTACCTGATAAACGTATGAGCGGTTGTGGCCGTTGTTGTGGAAACGTTGCCATGAATAACCGGCTGTAATGTCAATCTGAGAATAGATCTTTTCGAATTCCTTGTTGTAATTCAGATAGAAATCAAGAAGGAGGTTTCTACGGAACTGATGTTGTTTCGTTGCTGAAGTACCACCGTCGCGGATCTGCATCGGCTTACCGTCGTCGCCGGTTACGGAATAACCGTTTCTCCATGCCATCGGTGAGAAAGCATAGTCATAACCGAACCATGAACCCTTGGCCATATCGTAACCGAGGTTAAGGTTGGCGCGAAGTTCGCGGAGGAACGGCATCTTGAGGTCGATCTGGAGGTTACCGATACTTTGCCAGCTTGTACCCTTTGATTCGTTGTCGAGAAGGGCAGCGATCGGGTTCATCGGAGCAGTGGTGGTGTTGATGTCAAGACCATTGCCTGTCCAGGTGTCTTTAGTGATAGGACGCCAGTCGCCGCCGTAGACACTCCAGTAGCCCAGGTCAGCCACACCGTTCTCATAATCCTTCACCGGGAGGGTCGGGTTCATCGAGATAGCAGTACCCATAGTTCCGGCGTTGTATTGGTTCTTAACATAAGAACCCTTCACGTTTGCCTGGATTGAGAGAAGGTCGTCGAAGAATTTCGGTGTGAGGTTGATACCTGCAGTGACACGGTCCATCTTTGAGTGTTTCATGATACCGTTATTGTTGGTATAAGAAGCTGAAACACGATAAGGAAGCCATTTCACAGTACCTCCGACACTCAGTGAATAATCACTTGAGAATGTGGTGCGGAGTTCCTCTTTCTGCCAGTTGGTGTTTGCTCCATACAAAGCTTCAGCCTGTGTGGAGTCAGCGCCGTAACGGTTAGTGATGAAATTGGAGAAAGAAGTAGCGTCCATCATGTCGAGATAATTTCTCGGCGTGTTCACATAGAAGTTAGCGGTAAAGTTCACCTGCGGGCGACCGCTCTGACCTTTCTTGGTAGTGATGATGATCACACCGTTGGAAGCGCGGCTACCGTAGATGGCAGTAGCTGAAGCATCCTTAAGGATGGTCATGCTCTCAACGTTTTCCGGGGAGATAAGGCTCAAGGGGTTGGAAGCACCCACAACAGTACGCATATTCATCGGCACACCGTCAACCACGATAAGCGGGTCGTTGGAAGCCGCCAGAGAAGCTCCACCACGGATTGTGATGTTTGCGCCGCCCGACGGGTTACCACCGTCGAGAGTTACAACCACACCCGGGCTTGCACCTACAAGGAGGTCTTGGGCTGAGGTGGAAAGTCCGGCTTCGATTTCGTCGGGCTTAACTACGGCTACAGAACCTGTGGCATCGGCTTTCTTTACGCTACCGTAACCGATAACTACAGTTTCAGCAAGCATCTGAGCGTTTTGTTGCATCGTGATCTTGATGTCTGTACGACCGTTAACTTGTACTTCCATAGGATCGTAGCCTACGTAGCTTACCACAAGGGTAGCATTCGGATCTACGTTCAATGTGAAGTTACCATCGATATCGGTGGCTGTTCCGTTGGTAGTGCCTTTTTCCATAACGGTAGCACCGATCAGGGGATCGCCCAGATCATCATCCACGTATCCATGGATGGTGATTTTCTGCGCGAAGCCTGGAAGTGCGACCAGCATCAGCATAGCTAATGCAGCCCACAGCTTCCGGTTCAGTTGAAAACAGATGTTCTTCATGCAAGAAAAATTTAGTTGATATATTGTTTGAATTATTCCAAACACAAATACCCCGAGTTTTTTCGGAGTCCGAATGCAAAATTATCCTAATTTTTAATATTTGATTATTTTTTTTATGTGTTCTTTAACATATTTTTTGATTTTAACACTCCGGAAATTTAACATAGCTTTCCTACAGCAATATAGAGATGCTATCCGTTACCTTTCTAAAGAATTGACTAATTTTGCAAAAACAAAGCATAGTATGGGAAACTTATACGATATGGCAAAGAAAGTGGGCGGGACGCTTGCCTCGCTGATGAAGATTGCCGTGATGTCTAAGGGAGCTTCGATGGCTTCCGATGAGGGGAAAGGAAAAGAATTATTCATCCTCGGAAACGGGCCTTCGCTGCGACTCACCATCGACCATGATTCCGACCGATTGCTCAGCCATCCGCTGATGTGCGTTAATTTTGCAGCCAATTCCCCGGAATTCAGGCTCTTGCGGCCAAGGTATTATATACTGGCCGACGGCCATTTTTTCAATTCAATAGGGCATGACAGCAATGTCAGGAAACTCTGGGAGGAGCTGAATCATGTGAGCTGGGAAATGACACTTCTCATTCCTTCTAAATTCAAACATTTGGCGGCTCCTTTGCTTATGGATTCTACCAATGTCAAACTTAGATATTTCAATCTCACCCCGGTCGAAGGCCTCAAGGGAATCTCCCATTTCCTCTATTCTTTGGGTCTGGGAATGCCGCGACCCAGAAATGTTATGATTCCTGCCATAATGGAGGGAATCAGGCTCGGATATTCAAAAATCTATCTCTGCGGAGCCGACCATACTTGGACCAAAACTCTGGATGTTGACGAGGAAAATTTCGTAGTGAGCATCCAACCCCATTTCTACAATGACAATGAGGAGGAGCATAAAAGGGTCAGGGAGACTTATAAAGGCTTGCGCCTGCATGATGTGTTGGGAAGTATGACTGTAGCTTTCCGCAGCTACTGGCAGATAGCGGACTATGCACAAAAAAAGAGGGTGGAAATAATCAATTCCACCCCCGGTTCTATGATTGATGCCTTCAAAAGAGAATCATTCCGGGATTCGGGCGTAATTCCGCTTGAACGCAATATGAATTAAAATCTTTTAAGGATAATTTCTATAGTTCAATACATAGAGTCTCAGAGACTACGTCTCAACACTTCAATAACATCTTCGCGGCTCAGTTTCTTGTAGCCTCCCCCAAGGAAAGTGGCATCAGCGATCCCTTCGAGCATCGTTTCCGTCACTCCCAACGAGGAGATTTCCGAGGTAGCCCCTATATCTCTGATCCATTTTTCAAGAGCTTCGATTCCGGCAATCGCCAGTTCCTTTTCAGTCTTACCCTCTGCAGGAATCTCCCACACCACTTTTGCAAACCTTGCGAAGCGATGTTGCCCATACTCCATTATGTAGCGATAATAGGGGCCTGAAATGGCAGATAGAGTCATGCCATGAGTGGCGTTAGTATGCGCCCCTATAGCCTGTCCGATCATGTGGACCATCCAGTCTTGCTTTTTTCCCATTTTTACCAGGGTGTTGAGCGCCCAGGTAGCTGTCCACATGATATTACTTCGGGCCTCATAGTCATGAGGATTTTCCACAGCTACACGGCTTGAGGCGATAAGGCTACGCATAAGGCCCTCAGCGATATAATCTGATGTGGAGTCATCATCACCGGAGAAATATTGCTCCATCAGATGGCTCATTATATCGAAAATACCCGCTGACAATTGACGTTTGGGTAGGCTGTAGGTGAATTTTGGGTTAAGGATTGCAAACTTTGGCATCAGACGGGAGTCGAACACCTTCCCTATCTTCATTTTGGTCTCCTCGTTTGTAATAACGGAACCTCCATTCATTTCCGAGCCTGTTCCCGCCATAGTCAAGACCGCTCCCACCGGAATAATCCTTGCATCGGGGGTCGGGTCGGAGAAATGCATCCAGAAATGGTCCCAGGCATCGCCATCATACCAAGCGGAGGCAGCCACACCCTTGGAATAATCTATGGTGCTGCCCCCACCGACAGCAAGTATCAGATCGACATTATTCTTGCGTGCGATTTCGCGTCCCTCATTCAGTTTCTTCACTGTTGGATTCGGCATCACACCTCCAAGCTCTATCACTTCCTTGCCGGCCTCTTTAAGAGCCTTAACCATCTCATCGTAAATACCGTTTTCCTTGATTGAACCTCCACCGTAAGTGAGCAACACTTTAGGACCGAAATCCTTCAACGCCTCGGCGAGATGTTTCTGGGCGTCATCCCCGAAATAAAGTTTCGTGGGATTGTAGTAAACGAAATTTCCTAACATATCTAAGTTATTTTATTTTATTGGCGATTGAAACTGGGAGAGCATTCTTGTTAACAAGCACTGAGAGAGTTTTTTCCAGGAAATAAGGTTCTGAGACATAAAGGAATCCATTATAAAGCTGATTGGTGTCCCAAGAATTTTTCACTTTATAATAGCGGTTTCCCTCCTGATCTGTTGCATAACCTACAATTACCATTCCGTGGTCGTCGGTGGTTTCATAGTTATCAAAAGTCTTCTGGCGTGATTCCTGGGTGACCTTTCTTTCCTTGACGGGACCTTTTATTTTAAACGTTGCATTTTCGCGATCTTTATCGGAGAGTTGCACCCAACGTGAAAGTTCCGTGCCTTCAAGATCGGCTCCTGTTTTGGGTTCAGGAAGAAGTGCGAAGCCGTTTCTCCATTGGAAACCACCCTCTGAAACATCGGCACTCCAGCATACCGTATATCCTTTTTCAAGGGCGTTGTCTACGGTGGCTTTCATCTCTTCCATCGGCACATTGAAACTTTCGGCCCAGGTCCAGTTATCGGGTATCTCAATTGCAAAGTTTTCATAGAAAGGATGATGGGTGTAGGAAGTTAAAGAAATGAAATCATCCCCGTTAACTCCAAGTGCTTTGGCGTATGACTGCGGTGTATAGGTTTTTCCGTTGACGATGAATGTCTCCGGCACCGGTCCGAGATAGGCATCCAGAATCCCTACAAATCCGGGAAGCCACGCAGTGGAAAGTTTTTTATTGGGATTCCTTTTCACAGCGTCAAGATAGGCTTTGAGCACGGCATCAAGTTCTCCATGATTGTGTTTGTCTTCACCGTAGTTGAGTCCCGGATATTCTGCTTCGGGTATCAGACCGTAAGTGTCTGCTACATAAAGGACGTCGGTGGCCGCTCCACCCGCTGCAAAATTTGTGACGCCGTTGGTGCGTATATATTTCTTAGCCTTGTCGATATAACAGTTTCTTACCGCAAACATTTCTGAAAGATCGAGCTCTTCGCCCCCTCTTCTCATAATGTCCTCTTCAAGAAATGAAGTTGCCGCGAAACTCCAGCAAGTGCCTGATTTGTTCTGGTCCTTTACAGATGTGGTGGGAATCACTTTCACATCGGTAAATTTAAAGCCGGTGGAATCAGGCACTACAATTTCCGGATCAGAGGCGAGTGCCGTCCGGTCGGTTGCGAATGCCATCGTCGGAATAAAAAGAACGGCTAAAATAAGTTTTTTCATATTGTTTTATGATTTAGGGTTTATCTTTTAAAACATGATATCTCAGGTTATTGCAGTCTACATATAATATCCCGCAGCTCCATCAACTAAGATAATCCTGATATATTTCAAGGGCTTGCCGGATTTCATCTCCTGTGGGGGCAACATTAATTTCCGGCTCTCCGATACTTTTAAGTAGGGTAAAAAGAGGAGTCCCGTAGTTAAGATTCTTTTTATCGTTATTCATCTTTTCCATTACATACTCCATATCCTCACATCTCATGAGCGAGGATCCGTAATATTTCCTTAAGAAATTTCTGTAATGGTAGACTTCATTTGAATCAAAGCCCAGTTTTATATGACTCAGAATGAGGGCTACCAACAAACCATGTGCCACAGCCTGGCCATGAGTCACCTCCAAACCCATCCTTATTCTCAGACTCTCGAAAGCATGTCCGGCAGTGTGACCCAGATTCAACACTTTTCTAAGTCCTTTCTCCAAAGGATCCTGAGCCACTATCTCATCTTTTATTCTGACACATTTTTCCACGGCCTCCCCAAGGATCCGGTTATCGCCCACCACTTTCTCCATATCCATAAGGTTGATATAGAAATTGCGGTCGCTGAAAAGGGCCGTCTTCACCATCTCCGCGTAACCCGACAGGATCTCGCGTTGGGGGAGAGTTGCAAAAGGGAGGGGGGAGACAATTACCTTTTCCGGAAGATGGAAAGCCCCGATCTCATTCTTGAGACCTCGGAAATCAATGCCGGTTTTTCCGCCGGTTGCAGCATCGACGGCTCCAAGGAGCGTGGTTGGGAGATTAACGGTGCGGATACCACGCTTGAATGTGGCAGCAGCGAATCCTCCCAGATCGCTGACCACTCCGCCTCCGATATTCAACACGAGACTCTGACGCGTGGCACCAATATCTCCAAGCTTATGCCACACTTTAGTCACTGTTTCGATATTCTTGCCTGATTCTCCGGCCGGGATGGCAATACGTGGCGACTCAGCGACTACCCCGGATTCCCTAAGGAGAGGCAGCACTTCCCTTTCTACGTTTATATCTGTGACAATCAATACCTTGTCCGGGTGGAGTCCGCCTACAGTCTTATCGATAGTCTCGGAGGGGTTGAGTGTCAAATATTGTTGAGCCATTCAGCGAAAGATATCATATTCGGAAAAATCATATCTGCACCCTCTTCCTCAAATGTTTCAGCCGGGATTGGTCCGGTGGTGACAGCAATTGTGAAGAGTCCGGCAGCTTTACCTGACCTTACTCCCAAAGGAGCGTTTTCTATTACTATTACTTCCGAAGGATCTACCCCCGCTTTCTCCACTCCGCGCAGATATGGCTCAGGATGCGGCTTCCCGTTTTTGACGTCAAGGGCTGTTACCCGCCTCTCCGGGGGGAAGAATCCGGGGTAGTCTCGATTGAGACTGTTAAGAAGAGTGCCTTGGGCCGAACCTGTGACAAGCACAGTATTTATCCCCAGTTTCTTTAATCCCTTTAACATGTCGGCAGCCCCGGGCATCGGCTTTGCATCGCCTAAATGTTTGAAAAGGTTGGTTTTCCGGGCATAAATCTCGTTACGCTCCTCTTCTGTGGTCTCTTTCCCGAGCTCACGTTTCAAAATCATGCCGATAGTGTCGGCTCCTTTCATCCCCTCATATAGATAATATTCATCGGGGTTACTGTTTTTCACCCCCAGATCAAAGAAAAGCTGATGCCATGATCTTGCGTGATAGGGCATAGAGTCATACAATACTCCATCCATATCTATAAGGGCAGCCTTTATTCCTTCGGGTAATTTCTTTTCCACAAAAACTAATTTAACGGGTTTCCTCGGAGAGAGTAGCTTTATATTTGGCCGCTTCCTGCACAAACAGCAGCCAACCATGATGCAGATATGCCATAATGTTGGCATTCAGATGGTTCCCTTCCCGGGAAGCTACCATTTCGGAACGATAGTCGTCGATATGCGTACCCCCGAGTCTCACTTCCGGTTTTTTCATATTCCCAAAAATCGATACTCCGAAAGGAAGATGGAAAGGGGATTTCTCAAGGGCTATGTGGTAGTACATCTTTCCTGAGAGATTATTGACTCCTGCAAATTTCAGGCGATAATCATCAAAAGCCACAGTGAAAGGATTGACCTGCAGCAGATTATCATGGAGAGATCCTGTGATGTTGAGGTTCTGGATCTGTATGGGATGATCTCCCTCAATGAGCATGAGATGTGTGATCCTTTCTATCTTGCCATGACGGGCAAACTGAAGGTCAGAACCTGTCACTTTAAAGTCAGCCGTCAGTGATTCCGAATTCATAAACATGTCCGGGAACATTCCGAAACGACAGTCTATGTCTGCATTTATAACTCCGGTGAAATTCTGAAGTTCAGCAGCCTTGTCGATAAGCTGAGGGAAAACTTTATAAAATGGAGAAAAACTGAAATTCTCTACTTTGGCTTTCAGATCCATGTAGATATCATTTAGGCTGGAGGTTGAGTAGGTCCAGTCTACCACTGCATTGCAATAAGGAGTGCCTATACTCAGACGGCTGAGGATCGCCACTCCGTTTCTCACTATAATATCAGTGGAGAGAGGAGAGAATTTATATTGCATATATTCAGCAGCGTTTGAGCGCAACCTGATTGTTGCATCTATATTCCTCGGAATAGCTACGCATACGGAATCGGAGGCCGTGAAAGGCGTCATCGGAGCAACATAGAAAACAGAATCGTAAGGTTGCCCTTTCTTAAGCTGAGCGCCGTAATAGCCCCATGAAAGCTGGTTTATATCCACATTCGTGAAAGCGATATCAGCTGAGGCCTGCAGTGGAGTGGCACTGTAGCTTGTAAGAAACGGCTTCAATCCCTCGAATACACCCGTGATTGAGCATCCGGTGTCTGCAATCTTAAGATTGGAGGCGAAAAAATTCACCCGATTAAGATTTGAAGAAAGATCGAGTCCCTGAATAGATACAGGATATAGATAGTCAGGAGTGATGAAATCCCCCTTTTCCATCCTCATTTCTGCATCGATACTAACCATTCCCATTATTGAAGAGAGTATCCCTCCTCCGGCATATTCCACCACCAGAGGGGTATGAGGCGACCTTGAAGCGATCAAAGCATCCTCTCCCGGATGTGTAGCGGCCACAGTGTTATAACTTGAACTTGAAGACGAACCGCTTAACAGTTTTCCATTCACATTCAAATCTATCTTGTCGGCATTGAAGGAGGTGGCTCCTGAACCGGCCTCAACTTTTTTAATCTTCACCAGCAAATCACCATTTGGGGCCGGATTACCGGAAACAGTGTCCATGGCATCAAAATCTACCAGAAGATCAGTGATTGCAACTCTGAGACCTTTTTCCACCGCAGAGATTGAATCGGCAGTAAGAATCAATTGAAGTTTCGTGCCGTCGTAGTTCGACAGAGGATATGACGGCACAACTGCTTTGAAATCACTCTTGAAATTCGTTAGTGCTATATTAGCCGGAGAATAGTTCACCTGAAGCCGGCGCGACCCGAGTTTACCGACCAGTCTTATGTTTTTAAACCCCTCTTTGCCGAAATTTTCCGCCAGTCCAACCACTTTTACATCGCCTTTGAGATGGCCTTTCACCTTCTTGGCAAATCTGGGCATCACATACGAAAGGGTCTCCATCAGATTGCTGTCGAATCTGAAATCGCCATTAAGTCGCAATTGTCTTTGATTAGTTTGAACAATAATACCATGACCCCAAAGGGAGACTCCCTCACCCTCCAGTCGGCACTTTCTTAACTCTAAAGAATTTCCCGCACTATCCTCCGGGTTATACTTCCCCTCAAGATCTAAGAAAATATCTTTGGCCGAAACCCTTTTCATCCCGGCAGGCTGAAGTTCCATTTCTCCCCCATCCACCAGCAGCCGACCACCCATCGCAGGAATAACTATCTGAGGATCTGCAAGTGAGATTTGATATGGCTCTGACAAATACAGATCCAACTGCAAGGGCAGCGTGCCGGCGAGGCCTTCGGGAAGGGTTATCTTTTCGCGCAATGTTTCCGGCAAGGCGCCCATCAGGGAGAATACATCATCAATACTAAGGAGGATGGCTGCCTTTTTAAGGTTTACACTCTTGGCAGTCAGCAACATATCTCCCCTGATATCAGCCATAAGATTGGCAAAGCCTAAGGATAGTCGATTGATTTGCAAGGCCAAGTCTGGAAGTTGGGGTTGAAGTTCGGTCTTGAAACTCAAAGGAATGGCTTGAGGAAGCTCCCATTCCTGATACCTTCCGGCCACATTCCCGTCAAATCCAATCTCGTAGATTCCGGCCGGATTCTGAAGCAAATAAAATGACTCCACATCTACTCCGGCCTCGGTTTTACTCGGAAGAGAGAAGAAAGAGAAACGGAGGGGAGCCTCCATTTTGATTTCCGAGATGTCAATATTTGGCACGCTTTTGATTTCCGGTGTTTTCCGTGCGATATTGAAATTTGTAATACTGTCATTGTATATGACGATATTCACTTCCGGACGCGTTACCTCGATATCTTTAAGGCGGATTTTCTTTCTGATCAGGTCATGGATATTCACTTTCCCTTTTATAGTGGCAACAGAAGCCAGAGAATCAGAATTCTGAGGAAGGAGGGCGAGCTGGTCGGAGGAAAGTGTGTCAAGGCTTTTTGAGATTACACTAAGAGAGTCAACCTCAAAGAAAAGCCATGGATATGTGCTGAAAATCTTATAATTGAGGCGTCCGATAGATATTCTGGCGTTCAGATACTCCGAGCTTTCCTCTTCTATGAGCCGGGTTATCCTGGAAGGACTCAAATATGCCGATATAATCCATAGAGCCACACCACAACACACAGCAAGGATTCCCACCACCCAACAGGCAGCCTTCAAGACTGTAATAAGGGGGTTTCTTCTCGGTTTACCCAAAAACCCGGAAGAGTAGCTATTATCGTAATACTTGCTCATAAGCCTGTCTCCGGCTGCTTCTCATTAATCCAATTCTTAATGCAGACCTTTTTTAATCTCCACCTCTATATCAATTCACGGTGACATGGAAACAGCCTGTCTTGTATTCATATTTCACAAGACAGCGTCCATTATCCCTTAAATCTTTCAATACCTCTGCCAGAAGATTCTTAAGGTCGCCCTGATTTATCTGCCGGTCTTCGTTGAGGCAATAAAAATTAGTGTATGAGATGTCGAATGTAGTGGCAAATTGATGTGTGGATGAATCGGTGGCATTTACATTTACGCGCCTCAGTCTTCCGACGGATTCCGGAGTTCTCAACAAACTTGTCACCTTGATCTTATAACTGTCGCCGCCACGCTTTTGGAGGGAGTCGATGAAGTTTTTTCCGATATCTTCGAGCAGGATTGCGGCTTCGGGCACAAGATACGGAATCGAATGACGGAGCGAATCGATCTGATAATACTGATTGCTGGCTATCTTCACAATCGGACGCTTTGTGAAATAAGCATTGCCAAGTCCGCTAATCGGTTCGATTCCCATTCGCCTCGCGGCCTCCAGTTGCTGATAGTTGCTGTCGTTAAAAACCTGTCTCAAAGGCCCGATATTCCTGACTTTTATGCTTCTTACCCCTCTTACCGGTCTGATATCCGCCATAGTCTCATCTTTATCAACCAGCTGGATAAAAGCCTCCTCGTCCGGGTCTATGGGAGCGGTCTTATTACAAGCTGTGAAGAATCCCGGAAAGAAAAGAACGACAACCGCCGGAAACCATTTCTTTATTAGAAACAGAAGCTTTGGTTTTATTAGAGTATAAAACTTTTGATAAGAAGATTTATAAGGCTTCATTCACTGCATCAATAAGGATGGAGAAGGTCGGCATATTCGTGTCGTCGAAGGTAGCCGTCACAATCCCGGCCGGACTGGATATATAGATTCTGGGAATCACTGATGGAGCAAAGAGCGAATAGACATTCCGGTTTTCCTGGGCCGACCATGGCATAGAAAGCCCGTTTTCTTCCCAGTATTCCTCAATTTGGGAAGCAGATTCCTCCCGGGCTATCGCCACTATCATTATTGCGGGATCATCCTTGAAATGTTCCCAAAGCCGGTTAATCACCGGGAGCTCTTCCCGGCAATCACGACAATCGGTATTGAAGAAGACAATCACCCCTACTTTCCCCAACAGATCGGACGTAGAGATGCGGGAGCCATCGTTCATCTCTACGGAGAATTCCGGCAGAGCCTCTCCCACTGAAAGGGAGGGCCCTGTCGGTTCATTATCATTGATGCAACCTTGAGTGGTGCAGACCATCAGTATTAGAAACGGAATTATAAGTTTCGAAAACATCCGGGGTTATTCTTCTGCCGGAGCCTGGTCGATGAGGTCCATGAATTCATCGAGCTTCGGAGTGATGATGATCTCTGTGCGACGGTTGCGCTGTTTGCCCATTTCAGTGTCATTGTCGGTGACAGGATTATATTCGCCGCGACCTGCTGCCGAGAGACGTGCCGGGTTAATGCCGAATTCGTTCTGAAGCACTTGCACTACAGAAGAAGCTCTGAGGGCGGAAAGGTCCCAATTGTTGCGGATATTGGTCTTCGAGATAGGCACATTGTCGGTGTTACCCTCCACAAGAACGTCGAAATCCTTGAAATCTTTAAGAATCTTGGCAATCTTCTCAAGAGTCTGCTTAGCCTGAGAGCTCACTTCATAGCTGCCGCTCTTGAAGAGCATCTGATCTGACAGGGAGATATAGACTACGCCTTTGAGCACCTTAACGTCTACATCGCGAAGCTCATCGGTATTGAGAGAACGGGTAAGCTTGTTTGTCAGGGCTATGTTGAGGGAGTCGGATTTTGACTTGGCATCAACCAATTGCTTGATATATTTATTGGAAGCATTGATTTCATCAACAAGTTTAGAGATATTGACATTGCCCTGGCTATTCTGATCCATAGCCTTTGAGAGTGCGTTCTTCACGTCGGTGAGATCGGTGCGCAACTGGGAGTTGACATTGTTTGCATTCTCAAGTTGTGTCTGAAGATTGCGTACATCAGAGTTGCAACTCAAGAGATCATCGCGGGTGCTCCCATAGATAAGTTCAAGTTCACTGTATTTTTGCTCGAGTTGTGCGTATTTCTTGTTTGATACGCAACTTGTGGATATCATTCCAATAAGAATGACGGATAATCCTAAAATTTTGATTTTCATAAATATGATTTATTAGTTATTGTTTCTTTAATTACTGTTCCTTCCGGATTTACATTATCACAGCCATTTTTTATAACGAAAAAACCAATAGGTGAGGAATGTGACCAGCACCATCAGGAAGATAGCGAATATATATCCGGCAGGCACCACCCATCCGTTCTCCATAGTCCACACCCAGTCGAGCTCCGGCATCACCTTGAAGTTCATGCCGTATATCGAGGCGATGAGAGTTGGAGGCATGAATATGACAGCAGCAACCGACAGGATCTTCACAATCTCGTTTTGTTCTATATTGATAAGCCCCATCGTGGTGTCTTGAAGATAATCGAGACGCGCGAAACTGATGTCTCCATGATTGATAAGAGACTCGGCGTCTTTTATCATCAGCAGAATCCGTCCTTCGGAAATATCCGGGAACCGATGGGAACGGTTTACACTATTAAGCACCCGCTCCAAATCATAGACATCCTCACGAAGAGCAGTGGATTTCTCCTGCAACTCATTAATTCGGTGAAGTATGGCCTTGTCGATATTGGAGCTCGAAGTGATCACCTTCGAGAGGCGGGTAATCTCCCGCGTGAGAAGTTCCTCCATATCGGCGTCATAGTCGATCAAGGCTTCAAAGATTGTCAGAAACACTCCGTATCCTGTCTTATTCTCTTCAGGCCGCAGGTTCATTCTTCTTCCTACATCGTCAAGTGCCGACAGCCGCGTCTGATGATAGGTCACCAATAGCCCGGGTTTGGTAATTATGAACGACACGGGCTCAGTTTCATAGGTTTTGCCCTTGTCTAAATAATAATTTGTATTGACAATTATCTCGTTGATATTTTCGGAATATTTTGAGGTAGTCTCTATCTCTTCAGCTTGTTGCCGCGTGAGCAGTTTGGTCTCCAATTGATGCTCTATCACGTTTTTTTCTTCCGAGGAGGGTGCGGTCATGTCGATCCATAGCAACTCTGTCAGAGTCAGTTTTGCCAGCCGCTCCGGAGTGAGGTCGTGTTCAACCCGCATCCCATCCTTGAAATAGACCGTTACCATAAAGACCCTATTCCTACTTGACTTGCAAATTTAAAGAAAAAATATTTTTTTTACCCTTTTATCGGTTAATTCCTTCCCAAATATCCATATTTTAACCTCTGACTTTCTTTTTCTTTAGCTTAATTCTATAAGCAGCATATATTATTTATTAAGAATCAGCTACTGTAAAAAGTAGCTGATTCTTAATATTTCAACCATGATTAAAGTCGACTTTTACAAACTTATAATACTTTTCAGTTGACTTGTATCAAATATGAGGAATTATCGTTTTTCCTATAAATCAAATATAAGCCCGCTCTCAAGTTATAGCTTATTTTTTTATTCCCAAATTTAGTAGTTTCCACACTTCTCGGACGAATATTTTCTTTTACGAGATCTTCGTATGTGAAGTAATAATTGCTTGATTGGTCATTAGGCAAAATTGTCTTTTTGGTTATAGGTATCAAATACAAGTCATTGTTTAAACTATTATCCGCCACAATCAGATCCAGCGAGGAATCATCAGTTGAAGGGACCACTATCGGATTAGCATTTTCGCTCAACTTGAAACCGTTATAATTTGCTTTGTCATTTTTATATGCTTCATTTAACACTGAATCAGTTTGCAGCCCATTCACCAAAATATCATCTTCACGGCCTAAAATAATATCTCTTAAAGGCTTATAACGACCATTTTTAGATCTTTTAATCGACTTGACATCTTCCATCTTCATATCTTCTTCTCTTTCGGAAGAATTCAATATTGTGTAATAAGGTTCCTTATCAATAGATGGTCGTCTGTTTCGTAATATAATAATACCCTCGATATTATAATCACCCTCTACTATATCCAGAAATTCCACCTGTTCCACGAGAGGAAGATTCGGATTTAACGGGGCAATCGCTTTCCTGGCTATCTTATCATTGGGGATATATTCCACTGTTCCTTCCGCGGTCAACAAACCTGTAAAATCATTATTCCACGAAACAATTTGTCCTGTATATTTGTCATCATCTACAGTTGTGATCTCATCCACTATCCCATTTACATCCAAAGGATCTCGTTGTGCATAGGAGATTAAAGCAATCTCATCATCCGGGATTGTGTCTCGGGTAGCTTCAATGATATAAAACTTATAAGTGTCAGGACTTTTTTCAAGCAAAAACGCCTGAACTGAATTTCTTTCTCCTTCAAGGTTTATTCTGTAAAGCACAACTTCACGGTTTCCTTTTTCATCAATCGCAGTTAATTGTGGATGAGCATTAAACCAATTTTTCCAATTTTCCGATGTGAGGTTTTCTAAATTCTGTCTTTCATAACGCATACTACTAACCTGACCCTTTGGAACCGTCTTATACACAGAATCAGTGAAGAAAATTGTTTTTGAATTTTTGCCGTCAAAAATCTGTTGGATTGTATGTCCCATATAGACAGATCCGTCTTTCAGTTGGATTTTTTCCAATGGTTGTGTAGCAAAAATATAAGGGGTGGCCACCATTAAAGTGGCCACCGTCATCAACAACTTATTCATAGTCTTATTCCTTGACTTCTTTATCATAAAGATCCTTGAGATATTGGGCATGTATCACCTCAACAGTTTTAGCGTTGCCATTATACGCTGCATTCAAAACGCCAGCAAGCTCATTTTTTTCGTTGAAAACAGGAGAACCGCTTTCCCCTCCGGCTCCATCGTCAGCAAGTTCGAAATAATATTTGCTCGGAACTTTAGCAACCTTTGACTCTCTGATATAAGGTTCCATACTTAATGTCTCAAAATCCAGAGCTCTACCAATACCATTGGGGAAACCGATAGTGGTGAAAGTCTCCTTCACTTCCGGATTCTTTTTATAGCTTTTGTTAAGGTCAAAATGCACTTTGGCTGCTTTTGCCGGAGTTTGTTTCGTGTTAAGTTGTATAATTGCCACGTCAGCATTGGGGTTATCCGATTTAGCCACTATACTTGCAGGATCCAATTCTCTCGCACTGGAATACATTCTTCCGGGATAAGCAACCAAAAGCTCATCTGTCACACCTTCAA
Source organism: Muribaculaceae bacterium (assembly GCA_022509205.1). Lineage (GTDB taxonomy): Bacteria > Bacteroidota > Bacteroidia > Bacteroidales > Muribaculaceae > Lepagella. Next base: position 42,301 of record JAFLTR010000005.1, read on the forward strand.
TGTTAAGATCAGATGTGAAGATAGTGTTAAGCATCGCATTTACTTCTGCAAGAGAATTACCTTTTTTCGAAATATAGTCACCGATGGGTGAAGAGAGGAGTTGGTGCAGTTCTTCAAGACTTGTTACTTGTCGGGGCAATTTGCTACTTAAGTAATTTTGCCAATCTTTCCTGAGTTCTTTGATTTTTTCAGGATTGAATTCCTCTCTCCAGGGCTCTACCACATGCATACAAGTCCCCATCCTACCGTTGTCATCAATAAAGAAAGCTGTACCTTGAATTACAGATGGTTCCTCCTCTTCGAATGTCAAAGGCAAATCATAGGGATTGTTCTTAGGAGAAATCTTATAATGATACATATGGCTTACATGGGCCACTGCATCTTTGGGCATAACCCCAGCCTGATGATTTTTCACCAAGAATAAAACCAGAAACACGATAGCTGCTGCAAGGCAAGCTGCCCCGAAAGTATAAGGGATCCATGCTTTAGATTTGGGGAACATCGGAGCAAGTTGGGGTGTGATGTTTTGGGTACCTACTACTACATTATCCCCTCTTTTGATTCTTACCGCCTGATGGGGTCTTATCTTCACTCCATTCACCTCAGTGCCATTAGTGCTTCCATTATCCTCGATAAACACCTTATTGCTTTGGTCTTTCTTTACAGTAGCGTGGTAACGGCTGACACTGCTGTCGTTTACCACAATGTCATTACGGAAATTGGACCCGATATTCTGTAACTGCTTGTAGTTAGTATTTCTTGTCAAGGTGGGAACTTTTGCCCAAGGCAAATCCACATCGGCAATTTTCACCAAATCGCCTCTTCTGATCTGCACCTCTTCTCCGGGTTTGATACGCTTTTTATCCGGGCCTACAAAAGTACCGTTTTTGCTTCCCTTATCCTCGATAAGGATTTCTCCACTGTCAAGAATTGTGATGTCTGCATGATGGGAACCTACAAAATCACTGTTGATCACGATGTCGTTGGCGGGCGAGCGCCCAATTTTTATCAATCTCATAATATTGGGGTTTAATTATTAATATCTATTTGAAATCTTTTCATCATCAGGTTGTGAGGAAGAATTCCCGGATCCATTCGATAGATCTCCAGGGTCGTTTTTATCCTCTTTATCCTTTTCTTTTTCCTCTTTTTTCTTCTTATCTTTCTTTTTTTCGGGTCTAAATTGGAAATCAGGCAATTCCTTAATCTCTTTTTCCTTTATTCCTTTAGTTATGTCCTGTTTCAATGAATCTCGTAAAACACCACCACGTACAGCCACTTCCTGCTCTTCATCCGGAGCGTTGTCAATAGATCTTTGGCCGGAAGGAAACCATGCGGGTATAAAAAAACAGCCACAGATGATAATCGCTAATGCGATAACAGCTATTCCTCCCATTTGATATGGGCGCAGCGGATCCGGCACCCTTTTCCAATTTAAATTGGAAACATTGGCGAATGTGACGCTGTCTCCACGCTTTATGGGATATGGTTGATTGGGCACAATCTGGTTGCCATTAACTTTCGTGCCGTTACTGCCATAACTGATAATCTCATATTTACCAAAAGGAGAAATACGAATTACAGCATGTCTTCGACTTATCATATTATCGTTGATAACGATATCGTTATCCCCGTTCCTTCCTATCGATATAATTTTCATGACTTTATTATACTGCTTAAAGATTTTACAATAGCATTACATTGTCCTTTGCTTTGATCCGGGGCTCTCTTTGTTTTGTCTTTTTTTAATTCCCTGACTTGATTATCAATAATTTCTTGGTCCGAATCCGAAAAGAACTGTTTTATATTTTTTAATTCTTCTGCTATGTAATCAATCTTTTTATTTTTTTCCCCTCCTTTAGCCATATCACCTACTTTCTCTATTTCAGCTATAATTTCTTTCAATTGCTGCTTCGCATTCTCCTGTTGAGGCTCTTTAACTTCTTGCTCTAGATCTTCAGAACCATCGGTTTCTACTGTTGTTGTGGGTTTTACTTCTCCAGTCTGAGTAGTTGAAACCGTAGGGGATTTGGGGGAAGCTTGAGATGCAAATGAATTAACGTCATTATTGACGAGTTCTTCAGTACCAACTTGGCTCTGTGGCTCCTGCTTTGGTTCCTCCTTTTGAGCTTCTACCTGTTCTATTGCAGCTTCTTCCTTTTGTTCCGCTTTCAGATCTCTACTTTTATGCCCTAATACGATTGCGAGGACAATATTAGCTATAAGGCTGAGGCAGCAGAGGCCCCCAAGAGCATAAATCAGGTATTTAACTTTTTTACTCATTTTTTCTTTAAGTATAGAATTAATATCCGTTTCCAAAATTATAGCGCTGAAATTATCATGTTTTCCTCCCTTTTCTTTCCCGGCCTTTTCCACTTCGAGATTCAAAACATCCATAGTGCCTTGAAGCGACTTGGGATTGTTAACAAATAGTTTCAGCATCTGGTTCTGTGCCTTAGCCCCCCAGACGCCATCGGTGCATAAAATAAACCGGTCGCCTTTTTCAAAAGGCCTTACATCTATTTCTACATCCACCTCTTCATCCACTCCCAAAGCCCGGGTGATGATATTGGAATAAGCCGAAAGCCTTGCCTGTTCCTCTGTAATTGCTCCGGCTCTTACCATTTCTCCCACCCGCGAATGGTCGTTGGTGCGGAAAATTATCTTTTTATCCCTTATCTGATAGATTCTGCTATCGCCAACATGGGCAATCGTCGCTTGCTCCTTGTTAATAAGCAAGGCCGCCACTGTGGTGCCCATTCCCTCTAAAGCCGGATTTACGAAGATTTGATATCTCATTTCGCGGTTGGCTGCCTTAATGGCAGTGTCAAGCAGTTGTGAGTCGGAGTAGTTGGGATTCAACAACAACGGCTTCTTTACCCTTTGCTCCACCTCGTATGGAGTCTCTTCTCCTTCCTCAGCAGGGTTCGTTATAGACAGTTCTGTTTGACGTTCTTCAAAGAAAGATGGGTATTTTTCCCTCAATGCATCTATATCATTACCGGCATTTTTCACAAAATCTATAATCACTGAGGTTGCAATTACAGAAGCCGTTTTACCGGCCGGACCACCTCCCATTCCATCGCATACCACAAGAAGGAGGCCCCGGGGAGTATCGGTATATCCGCAGGTATCTTGATTTTCTTTCCGCCCGCCTATAAGGGAAGACATCACACCTTCAAAGGGGAGTTTGGTTTGTATTAATTCCATTGCTATCTATGTTGTAATAGTTAGAATCCAAATTTCTTTAAAAACTTCTTTCGCCAGTTTTCATTAGCCCTATTGGTAAGGAATTTATTTAAATCCTCAATAAGTTCTTCCACATTTTGATAACGATTGTTTTGATGGGGGGAGGAAGCCCTTCTCAGAATTTCCATTAAATGCGGCGAAACAAGTTCATGTTTAGGCAAAACAAGTTCTTTGTGCTTTTGCATAGAGTCAGCCAGGGAAAGCCCGTTGAATGGATTATCTTCCGTCAGAAGTTCATAAAGGGTAATTCCTAACTCATAAATATCACTTTTATTGGAGACCTCACCGAAATTGGGCAGCCCGAATTGCTCTGGAGCTGCATAACGTGGTGTCCCCATAAGATTGGTTCCCGTGCCCCCTCCATCATGTTGTTCTTTTGCTAATTCGGCGCTGATGTTATGGGTCATAGCAATTCCCAAATCCATCAGACGCACATTTCTGCCATTCTCCACCATGATATTCGATGGTTTTATGTCTAAATGGAAAATATTATAAGCGTGGATATATCTCAAGGCCTCCACCACCGGGAGTATCATAGTCACAATCTTCTGCTCCCTTTCTATTTCCTTAAAGTTGGAAGTGGATAAATTCGTTCTTATGAAAGAATCTATATTTGAGCCCACAACATAATTTGAAATGATGAAAATCGGACCTTTCCCTGTCTTAGATTCCACCATCCCAAGCATCTCTATCAAGTTTTGGTGACGGAAAACCAGTTTTGCTTCTGCTCGAGCCCTGTTTCTTATTTCAGGTATATTGGCATATTTATCATGGATTCGTTTAATAGCCACCTGCCGGTTGTCCTTAAGGCTCCATCCTCTCAATAAGCACCCCATCCCTCCTGTGGCCACAGGAGCGTGTCGGCTGATATAGAAGAAATCTTCATCAGGGGTGTGTAGCAGAACTCTATCGGAGACTGCCTCATAATGCATATTATCTCTAAAAGGCCAACGGGTCATTGTCAAGATGGTTTATTCACGATCATAGATAAGATCGCCGGGGGTGCGTTGCAATAGGTTTTTCATTACTATAAACACGGTAAGAATCGCCGAACCGATAACGATAATCACGGCCCATAGCGTCTTAAGGCTGTTAAGAGAAAGATAGCTGAATCCCTCTTCCTTTTCAATATGGGCCAAGGATAGGAAAATCTGAAGAAGCCATGCTGCCAGAAGAGCCACTCCCACAGCACCGACCACTATAACTAGAACTATGAAAACGTATGTTCTTATTAATTCTTTAGTGCTGATACCGAAAGCCTTAAATGTGCCAAGATTCCTCTTCACCTTCTGGAAATAACTTTGAAGCATATTGATAACGAAGAGAATGATGCAAACCAAAGAAAATGCTATCATTGACCAAGAGAGGATATTAGCCATAACGGAAACGTCATTGAAGTTCTCTTTGGCATTAACCTGACTCATTTCAATCTTCACACGGTAATTGTCGTTGGCGAAATTTTCAAATGCCCGGATACTGTCAAGGCTGTTGAAATTAATAGATATGAACTGACTCGTAGAGAGCTCATTGTCTACTGTACGATAGTTGAAAAGACGCTTTATATCTTTTTCTCCTGCAGTTTCTTTAATTTTACGGGCTGTAGATTGAAATACATCTATCGGCAAATCAAAATCATTGAAGAATACAGAAATGGTACGACCTTTTTTCCAACTTTGTAGTTCTGGTTTCTCATCCTCCATAATATCAAACCGTGTGTTCAATGAGTCAGGCACCGCTTTCTGCACTATCCCCCTAAATTCTTCATCTGAGATCTCTTCCGGCACAAAAAAGAGTAAAGTTGATTGATAATCACGATTGTTCATATCAAGTGGATAGGAGTGATCATCCATATCTTGTTCGAGGAAGAACCTGGATGAAATCATATCCATATTTCCCGGGAGTCTCTTTACCACTCCTAGTAATGGCATCGGAACTGCGGCTCTTTCACCGTCAAACATTTCTACCCCTAAGGTATCTGCCCCTTCGCTTAGACGTAGATAATCTATATATGCCGGTATATTTGATTCATTATACCCTAATTTCTTTAATACTTCTCCTGTAATAACAAATCCGAAGGCCCTGTCTTGAAGTTTTTCAAAAGGAATACCACTATTGGCCACGATATTGCTCTTATCTAATATTGCTCTTACGAGTTTGCTGTCGATATTATTAAAGAATCTACCCTGGAGATAATGCACCGCACCATTTCTTCCAATAAAGGAATAAGCCATATAGTTGTCAGATTGTACATCGCCGAAAAGGTAATGTTCCTGTATTTCCTGATCATTGAGTGCTCTCCGTAAACCATTGAAATCACTTGAATCATAACTTTTGGATATACTTACCCAGTTAGTAAAGGGGTCATCCATTTTCATAGCCAGATATTTCAAGCTTCCGTTGCTGAAAGCAATCGAGACAAAAGTGGCCGTGAGCACTATAGCCAAGAGCCAGAGATTTATCCAGTTCTTGCCTAATACCTCTCTATTCTCTCGTCTTATAAGAAGCTTCAGGTATTCTTTCTGTTTCTGTTGGCTTGCCATATCCTTTTTATTTACCCCTTAAAAAATCTTCAAACTCCGATGCTTGGAAAGTTAAAATTCCATTGCTCCATTCTGAGCGGTCCTCATTCGGAATGAAAATGCATTTTTCATCTATTCTGCCATAAGCCACCTCTTCGTCAGAATCGGGTGTGTGAGGTCTCGTTTCCTTTCTGATTTTGACGATCATGTCGGCAAAACTTCTTGAGAGATGCATATCGTGGCTTACAATTATTGCTGAACTTCCAGGCAATTCATCAAGTTTGTCGGACAGTATCTTCATCACTTTCTGTGCATTTTCTCCGTCAAGGTTGCCAGTAGGTTCGTCACCGAATAAAACAGTAAAATCCGGTAGGATAGCTCTTGCAAAAGCCAAACGTTGTTGCTGTCCTCCTGAAAGCTCCACAGCCATCCTCTCTTCATCGATATGTTCAAGTCCTAAATCATTTAATGTCTTCTTGGCTCTTTGATAACAATGGAATTTGCTGTAGCCCTGAAGCATACGGGTAAATGCAATATTCTCGTATGCAGTGAAATTCTTCATCAAGTTAGTGCTTTGGAAGATAAAGCTGAAGTTTTTTAGTCTGAAATCCGACAACGATCTTTCCTTTTTTCCTTCCCACAAACTCTTAAGATTGATAGTTTTATCTTTCTCACCATCAAATTCATGGAAAAGGAATTGCACTTCTTTATCCGGCACGATTGTGTTATTCATCATGCCCAAAGTCTCGAGAATTGTACTCTTCCCTATACCGGATTCACCTACGATAAAAATTTTCTTACCTTTGGGAATCCCCAGCCGGTCGATTTCAAGGACCACTTTCGACTTCCCCTCCCGGTAGTTTTTATCGTAGGAGCATCTGAGATTTTCTATTTCAAATATATTTTGCATCTACTCTAGGTTCAATTATTTTACTATCCTCTAATGTTTTCTTATGGCAAGTCTTCTACGGGTACCCAGTAATACTTGGTATTGTTACTTTCGAAGGCATAGAGATAGTTAGACTTTCTTATACGACGAACCCTCTCGTACTTGTCGCAGAAGTCATTTACCAAAGTCTGGAATTTATCATTGGGAACCTTATGAATATCAGCAAGATCCATCAATGAATAGTTCAAGGCATCCGTAGTGACATTAAGACCTGAAATCATGTTCATAACGTCGGCTATACCCTTTTGGTCCATTTCGGCTTCAGTTATATCAGGCACCATAGCCCTTAACAACGCCTTGACAGCATCAATATACGGTTTACGGTTATTGGATTCCTTTACTTCCTGAGCATTATTGTAGACTTGCTGCAGACTTTCCAAAAGATTGTCAAGTTCAGCGGTTGACATGAATACAATAGGTTTCCAATACTCACGTCCACTTTTGTCCTTCTTAGCGACGTAAGAAGTTGTAGCAATTGCAACATTCTTTTTCAGGAGATCGTCTGCGAGTTCTTTACCCAATTTACTGTAAAGGAACTGGAGATCCATTTCATTAAGAACATTACTTGCATTCTCGAAACCGGAGCTGATGGTGGTGCTACCAATCTGAAGCACATTAAGCTGTTCTTGGATTGCATTACTGAAGTTCCCAATGTTGTCAGTAATAAGTCTGGATAGGTTGTTTGGATCCATATCCCTACCTTCATCTTCAAACCTTACAGCTCCCACAAACAATTGCTTGTTATCTTTATTATCGAAGTCATAACCTAATTTAGATGGTTTGAAGCGTGGTTTTGCAGAAATGTTTCTACGGCTGTATTGGCCATCGACATTCTGTTTTACGAATTTACCCATCTGAGAGTTAAACAGCTGCCAGGGCTCTGCGGCATTGTTTCTTACCTGGTAGGACATCAGATGAACATTATTATCTACCATTTTCTTTAGCAACTGATCTGCACTAAGTGCTTTTGTATCGTTAAGATCATTTCCACAGTCTCCAATCACGAGCATAAGGTTAGCATGATCAGGTGTATATCCTATTTTTTTGGCATCAAGTGCAGTTTCAAGACCTTTATACAGCGCCTCTGTGTGTGTATGATCGTTAGGTGAAGAATTAGCACCATAACCTAAATTACCTACATTATCAAGGAATTTAGAAAGACGAGGGTCATTGGCATCCACTAATGGTAATGTTTCCACCAAAGCATCGCCATCGGCATAGTCACGGTAAATTACTACAGAAGCTTTCACTCTGTATTTGTTACGATCAAAATAATCGAAACTCTGTTGGATTGATTTCTTCACAGAAGCGAAATAAGGTTTCATGGAAGAAGTGCCGTCAATCACGAAAATCAGGTTGATATTTTCAAGCTGATTAGACAGTTCCTCAATTTTTTTTCTTGACTCCGCTACTGCCTTGTTCTCTACATTAACTACTCGTACATCTTTTCCACTATTGCCAAAAGATGTGCATTTGTAAATGTCTTGTTTCTTAGTATCGTTGTCAAGGATGGGAAAACGCGTCATGTAAGGATCCATACGATAATAGGAGTATTTGCTCTTATCACGCTCGTATTTATTACCGTAGACATACCCAGAAGCGGTTGACTTAAGGTCGGGATCGGCATAGAATTTATATACTTTGCCTTCCGGGCTGTTGAAATAAGCTACATCATCTGGATTCCAGTTTGGTTCCAGACAAGAACGTTGGTTCCAGGGGGTATATGACTTATTGCTGACCCAACCGAAGAGCATCTGGTCGGATGCTCCTTTAAGTGCCGACTGACGTGCAAGCAACACAAGGCCTGTCTTTGGATCGGTCTTCATTACATAGTAAAAGGTCATATCAGTCTTGATACCAGCCGGATCTTGTTTGGTTTCAGGATTTGTGTAAACAAATCCCAAATCGTTGTTGCTCTGACCCGCATTGTCAAGGTTAGCCACCAAAAGAGCTTTCTGATAGATATCTTTATCGTCTACCGGACAGGATTGCCACAACAAAAGATTTGACATCGGAACCCATCCTCGGGATTTTGCCACTTCTGAGATCTGCGGGTGGGTCGTTCCTTCTTTGGGTTCAGTATAGACCAGAGCATATCCATCTTTTATATCGGCTATCCTCAGTTTTTCATTAAATTTCAGTTCATCTACTTTTTTAGAAGATTTCGGAGCATCGTAAGTGGGATTGTTTCCTCTGTCAGAAAAAACAGTCCAATGAGTTCCCGTTGAATTCCCTTTCTGTCCCCAATTGCCTGATTTTAGCAATTGGTTGACTTCCTTCTCTTTAACTAAGTCCTGTTTGATTACAGCCGGTTGAAACACAGTAACCTGAGCCGGAAGGGCTGTTTGTGAATAACCCTGCAAAGTTGTGGTAGCTATGAAAGCAACCCCTAACCAAATATTTCTTTTATTAGTCATGTCGGATTAGTATTGTGATCTGTATGTTTTTGTAAATTCATTTATATTACCAAGATTTTTTTCTCCGAAAAGATCTCCTTCCGGGAGGCGGTCTTCTCGGGATTCATACATCCTGTAGGTGACCCTCCCCCCCTTTATATTGGGGATATCGAGGGCAAAGAACAAGGGTGCTATGATAGACTCGTTATTATTGAGAGTCCAGAACTTCGGATTAACATAAAAATCAAAAGCCGCTGAATCATAGTTCAGATATTTTTTACCATCTGTGGCCTTACTCACGAATTCATTCTCGTTGAGAAGCTGAATTATCTTTTCGATATCAGTTTCCGCGTCTACATCGTGAGAGACTCTTTCATTCAATTCAGCCAAGAGTATATCATCGAATTCGGATTCATTCTGCAGCTTATCGTTGTAAACCACAATTATGGGATTAATACCGGAGGAAAGATATATAATGAGGTCGGAAGCTTGTTCCATAGCATCAATCCTATAGTCGTGCAACCGCGGGATGAGCCTCTGAATCGGAGTCTCTGAATCATGAGCGATATAGACTACCTGAAATTTCTTTTCACTTTTAGGCACCTCTCCCTGTGCCACTACAGGCAAAAAAGCTCCAAGAATGGTGAGAATCAATAAAAGTTTTTTCATAAGAGGAGAAGGTTGATTAATCTGCATAAACGGGCTGGATGGTCATTTCCACTATCTGATTTGTATTGTCGTCATATCTGACATTCAAAACTTTCATATTTGACCAAAGTCCCATATTGACTTGTTGTAAAAGTTTACTGAAACTGGTAGGAGCGACATCATCACTCTGAAGGCCGTTATATCGAAAGTTTATTTTTTGTGCAAAGTGGGGATTAGCTGAAAGCACGGCACTGTTGCCGGTATTTAACATCTGATTGATAAGACCTTGCACCTGAACCACGCTAAGCTTCGGCAAAGTGGCTTCCGGAAATTTCACACAACCGGTCACAACATTATATGCCTCCCAATTTTGCTCACCTTTATTTACGGTTAATTTAATTCTGTAAGAACCCATTGAGTCCTCTGCGGGTGGTACTTTTGTGAAAGATCCGTCTGAAGAAGACATCACCAATTTACCCGTAGCGAAATCATAAAGCTCATATTTATTATCGGCATTTTCAGGTAGGTTGTTACCCTTAAAGGAGAATGAGTAGGTTTTGGTTTTTGGATCTGCTTTAAAATCGTCATTATAGATTAATGTAATTTCACGAATAGGCTCTCCTACAATTTGCACAGGAGATTCTTCATTTACCACTTCCTGCTTGAGAACTGACTCTTCGGCTTCCAATTCCGGAATATCCTCCATATCAGCCTTACCGTAGAAAATAAATTTCAGACCAACACCCAGACCGACGGCAGCGATAAATGCTATTCCGGCCCAAAGATAGGTCTTGTTGAGGCTCTTCTTCGCTTTATAGTAATCAACGTTATCTGATTCGCATGAGGGGCATTTCACCTCTTGCGAATCATCGGCCATAAAAGCCAATCCGCAACTTTTACATTGAAAATTTTTATCCATTATTTTTTAGAATTTTACTATTAATCCTATGTTTAATTTTAATCCACTTCTCTTTATGTTGCCTACATAATCAGTTAGAGAATGTAACATCGTACCTTCCGAGGCAGTGTAAGTGGCAAAGGCCTGAGATTCGGTAATAGATCCGGTGATAAGTTCTCCCGGCTGACGTGTGTTGACTATTACATTGGAAAATCCAACCTGATAATTTATGCCTGCTTCTATCGAGAGAGGTCCATAGATTTTTGCCCTTACTCCAAGTCCACCGAAACCATCAAAAGCTGCTCCGTTGAACTTTAAGTCATTGTTGGTGCTCTCATCAATTGTTGAGTTTCCGAAATCATTCATATATGGAGCATTAATCATAAGGTCGCCGTATTCCGGATAGACACCGTATGCGTACATATCTCCGGTGAACCTGTTGACCTTGCTCCCCATATTACAATACATCTTGACCCCAACTTGTAAATAGGCGCTTACGTATTTTGAGAATTTGTATTCAAAATCTCCATAAATGGGGATTGTCAGATGGTTTAAAGAAATGCCCTGAGAAAGGTTAGTAATCTCATAATAGCGTGTATAGGCAACTCCGTCAATATCGGCCGAACCCGGAGCTGCATAGTTATAGTTCAAATCGCCCACCGCTAAATCAATTTTCCCTGTGGAATATCCCAGACCTGTCATCAGGTTGATCTTAAAATTACCTTTCATTGGAAGTATGTAGCCAAAGTCCAGACCGAATTCCATGCTGGAACTGGAAATATCCATAAGAGATGCACTGTCATCAATTGTAAAGCTCCTCCCAAGTGAGATATTCACTCTCGGCTTCAGCATAAACTTTCGGGGATGAAACGTAATATTCAGTTTTCTACATTCACCTTCCGAAGCTATTACCTTCATGTTCATATCATCGTCTGGATAACTGAGGTTATATGGCAGAGGAATGAAAGCTTGATCAAACACATTGAAGTTAAGCTTCTGCCCATTGTTGGTTACCTCTCTATTGCGTGGATCATCATATTCCACTATAGCAAAATCCTTTCCTAAACGCGGACGATTGCTGTCAATGTTGCCTGTCAGTGAAATAATCTGTATCTCACCGGTGGCTTTATTCATCTCCAACACCATCTTCATCTGATAGTCTGCACCATAATAATTATTGGAAGAGAGTATGGCGCCACAGGAATTGTTATACCTCATCTCTTTCTCAAAAAGAAGCGGCATAACTATTGTTTCTCCCATGTCTTGAATTTCGCCTCTCCTGACATTCTTAAGTTTGATGGCCGGACTAATGGCATTGTTTTTAAAAAGCTCTACATATTCCTGTAGCGGAAGGGTCTCTTCCGCGGAAATTCCCAAAAGATCGTTGAATATTTCCTGATTTTCATCGGCAAACAAACTCAGATATTCTCCTATATCCTCAGTGCTCCTTAAAGTCGAATTGTATTCATAGTTATCAAGCAATCTCAGACTCTTCAGAAGGAAATCCCTTTCTTCGGTCAAAGAAAGACCTTGAGCATTAGCGCACATTGAAATGCCAAGCAAGCTGATTGAAGCCAATATTTTTTTCGTTGTATTTTCCATAGCCGGCCTCATTTTTTAATGTTAATTTTACAGCTTGCATGCAGTTTACCTACCTTCACATCCACAATATATATTCCTTTGGGCACATCTCTGAAATTGATCAATTCATCGAATCTGTCGCTCTTCGGATATGTGAATTTTCTTACCACTGCACCATCCATACTATAGATATGTACAATAGCTTCCGAAGGATGCACAAGCTCCGCTTGGAAACTATACCCATCAGTGTGAAGTTTTGAACCGGCATAAACATCCGTGATTCCGGCTGAGCCATCCCTCGTGTCGTCTCCGCCTGTATATGTAGATCCATCGAAATTCATATCGGTGGTCCCGTCAAGGAAGCGTTTTCCACTCGTCACAACACTGCCGTCTCTGTAATTCCATTGGGTATATACCCAGAATTTATTGGAACTATTGTTGTAGACATCTTTTGTAAACTGCTGGTAACGCATTTGGGTCGGTCCCATATTATGATCAATTCCGGAAGAATCTGTATATCCAAACACGAAGTAATACCCCTGTTGAATAAGCTGTTCATTGGTCAAAGAACTCATAGCTATCATTGTGCACGATGTGCCATCTCCCTTCCTGGTTAATGATGTGGGAATGACAGGAGCCGAGTAAACAGTCACAACAGGCGAAGTATAGGAATTGTTATACCAAACTGAATTTTGAGGTCCTTTGTTAGTCAAATCAAGTCCGAATGTGATATGATATGTCCCCATACCGGTTGTGATTGCTTCCGGTACGACTGTCAAGGATGTTCCAGACCCTGCATAATTTCCGTCTTGTGTCCAACTATACACCCAATCTATAGAACCGTTAGGAGTGTATCCTCCGGAGGCAGATGAAGGATAAGGACTAACAGTAAGCTCATCTCCGTTTCTCACATAAATGGAAGAAACCTCTATCCCTTCTGGTGCCTTTATTTCCGGCCAGACATTGAAACTCCAGTTAATGGTTGTGGTGCTTCCTACTACACCATTCAAAGTGTTGCGGGCTACCAGCTGATAATTGTATGTTTCAACATTGCGAGTGTTATTTTGCACCGATACCTCATTGTTCTGGGCGCCGCTCACTGCTGAGCCGTTCAAACTCCATTCGTAGGTCCAGCCCCCTAAATCTCCGGTGTAGCCACCAGTCTGATTTGTCATCATCCTGACTATGGCACTATAGTCGTAATCTGTCACATCAAGCGGTTGCGCCTCGATAGCTCCTCTTGACCATGCATGGATTGTTACCGGAATTGTTTCTTTAAACCATATATTGTCACCGTATGAATTGGTAACTGTGACTGTATAGGTCACAGTGTAATCATCATCGTTACTATAAGCCATAATAACCGGATTCACTGCATTTGTAGACGCGTTCGGTGTGTCCCAAATATAAGTCCATCCCACCGGATTGCCACCTACTGTTGTAACTGCCATTTCCGCGCTCTCTCCGTAGTAGACATTAAACAGATCTGTAGACACAGAGGCTGCTGCCATTGGATAAACCATCACTTCGAACTGATAATTCTCTTGGTAAACCACTTCTCCATCCATGACATTGGTCAACGACAAAGTATATTGATCTTGACGAGGCCCTTCGCTGTTATTCTCGACAGATGTTTGCAGTGTGGCAGCATTAGCCCCGGATATATTCACTCCGTTGAGTTGCCATTGGTATCTCCATCCTTGAGTGTAACCACCTTGAACATCAGCGCCTATAGTTATTACAGAACCGCTCATCACTACAAGTTCCTCTTCGCCAAAACGAGCCGACGATGGAACGGGCCATACTGTGAACGTATGATTTATTGTATTTGTGTAAGGTGTTTCGATTCCATCCATTGTGTTGATGGTCTGTACTCTCACCGTCTGTGTTTCCTCCCGATTAGTGTTGTTGACAGCTGTGAAATTATAAATAGGTTCTGCACCTACATTAACGTTATCCAGCGTCCAGTTGAAAGTCCAGTTTTGTGGGTCACCTCCGGAATAATTGACTGTCATCTCAACATCGTTGCCACTAATGACATTAGTAGGATATTGTCCCGCAAAAGAAGAAACAGGTATGTCCCAAACCTGAATTTCAAAAGCATAATTTTCGTTGAACACCACATCCTCATTGCAAGTGTTCTTGACATTACATGTTAACCCATACAAACCTTGTTCGGCCGCATTGAATGTGTAGGTAGAATTGGTTCCGACTACCGCGCCGTTATAGAGCCATTCGTAGGTCCAGTTATTTGTCACACCACCCTGCACCGTCACAGTCATTGGCACCTGACTGCCAGTGTAGACAGTGGTTCGGTCAGCCGGTTTGTTGTATAATGCAGGCATCGGCCATACATTAAAACTATGCGACAGGTTATTGATATAGGCAGATGGTATTCCTTCAGGAGTGTTGCTTACAGTCACAGTAACCGTGTTTAGGATACTTCCGTTAGCTCCGTCGTTTAAGGCCTCATAATTATAAGTTGATGAGGCTGTGCCTGCTGTTGTACCATTCAAGTTCCAATTGAACGACCAATTTTCGGGGTCACCACCGCTATAATTCACCTCCATACCAATCTGCGTGCCACTGATCACATCCCGAGGATAAGTCTGCTCAAAACTTGATGTGGGTTGCTCATACACTGTCACCGTGAAATTGTAGGTCTCATTAAACTTGATAGAACTAAAAGAAGTGCCTTTATTAAAGGTGTTGGTTACATGCACGGTTACATTGTATGTGCCCGGCGTTGTTTCGGTAAAGCTGAACACGGAACCGCCGCTCGCCGGCTGATTATCGATTTCCCATTCAAATTCCCAATTATCGGAGACACCTCCCAGCATATTTACATTAATCTGACGGGTGCTTCCCGAGAACACTGAAAGATTTTCATCCGATTTGCTCGCCAAAGACGGCACAGGCCATACATTATACGTCTGACGCATCACGGGGCTGGTGTAAGGGGTCAGTATGTTTTCGGGGCTATTGGTGGCTGTCGCAGTGACACTTACTACGATACTGCCATTGGCATTGTCATTGCTATAGCTGAAATTATAGCTCTGTTCTGTGCCTGCATTCACACCATTAACTTGCCATTGATAGGTCCATTTGTCGGGATCGCCTTGGCTTGTAGCTATACTCATGGGCTGAGTTTCACCGCTCATCATATCAGTTGGATAACTGTCGGAGAAATTAGCCGATGGAACGGGCAAGACAGTCACAGTGAAAGTATAGGGTGTTTGGGTATTAAACACATCCTTACCGTTACACATATTCTTCGGAGTGACTGTTATTGTATGCACTTGTGAACCGTTTGCCCCACTCACACCTCCGGTCATTGCTCCCGTGTAGGTGTAGGATGAGGAGTTGTTTTGAACCGACACTCCGTCGACACTCCATTCATACGACCATGCATTATCAACACCACCTTGCATTTCAATACTTAAGGGAATATTCTCTCCGTTGAATATTGATTTCAATTCATTAGTCTGGCTTACAAATTTGGGAGTAGGCCAGACTGTGAATGTCTGTCTGAGTGTCGTAGAGTAACCGTTATCAATGTTAAAAGGTTCGTTGGTCACCATAACCGAGATCGGCACCTCAATACTGCCGTTGGCATTAGTATTTACAGCATTATAAGTAAGTGTCTGATTGTCTTCGGATTGCAGCTGATTATTTACAGTCCAAGAATAATTCCAGCTTGAGGCGTCGCCACCTTCCTTGTCAACCATAAGATTCACTTCATCTCCATTTATGAAATTTGTGTAACCTGAACCATCATATTCGGATGATGTCCAATTTATTGACTTGGCTAAAGGTGTCGGGTATACTGTTACTGTGTATGCATATGAAGCGCTTGTGTATACACTTTCACCTCCATAATCATTCGTGGCCGTGACATTAATGGTGTATATCTTTGCTTCAGTTCCTAAGTTGGTAGGTGTGAAAGTGTAAGAGGGTTGGCTCGGTGCCCCGGTAACCTCAGTTCCTGACCAAGAATAGGTCCAACCATCTGATTTACCACCTCTTATTTGCAAATTTAAAGTAACCTCTGTCCCACTAAATACAACCTTTTTATAAGTGTCAACAGGAAAGACTTCAGGTGTTGGCCATACAGTTATAGCCCGTTGTAAAGGAATTTCTACCGGAGCGTCTATCCCGGCCGGACGGTTCGTGGCGGTTACTTTTACAACTTTAATGATTTCGGGTCCGGTTATGTTAGTTTCGTTGAATGTATAGGTTGAGGAGTTATCTCCTACCGATGAATTATCAATACTCCAGGAATAACTCCAGTTGGAGGAATCGCCTCTCTGGGTGGTAACCGTCAAGACCACATCAACATTACTTAAAACATTCGTATTGGAAGGGGTTGAGGATAAATTCGCTTCCGGTTTCGGCCATACTGTTACACTGAAATTGTAGGTCTGACCGTCATTATTCCATACTGATTCCACTCCATATTTATTAGTGACGGTCAATTTAATATCATAGTTGATGGAGGAGGTCCCCTCATTGGTTGGGGTGAAGGTATATGAAGACTCAGTATTGGAACCCGTTACTCCGGTGCCCTCCCAAAGGTAGGTCCAGCCATTGGGATTTCCTCCCTCCACTTCAACTGACAATGTGACCGGAGTGCCACTGAATACAACATTGTTATATTCTTGTGGAGTAACCTGCGGTGTGGGCCAAACAGTAAATTGGTATTCTGAAAAGGCAGTTGCCGGATTAACTATATTTCCGGGGGTATTCGTAACTGTCACTTTTGCGGTCTGCTTTTTCCCCTGAGGCTCGTTAGTATTAGTAACGCCAAACTGATAATTTGCCGTTTCATTAGTAGACGTGCCATCCAATTCCCACTGATATTTCCATGTGGACTGATTTGTCTGATCTCCACCTGTTGTATTGGCTGTTAAAGAAATCTGAGAGCCGTTAAGGAAGTTAGGATCGCTCGGTCCCTGAATTGAGACAATTATATTCTGATAGACGTCTATGTTGAATGTAATATTCTGTGTAAAAGGAGTAGCATCACCTATTTGATTGGTCACCTTACACACCACTTGTTGGTTAAGTTGATTTCCGGTTGGTGCGTTTCCACTCAGAGTGATAGAAGACTCGTTAGCGCTTCCTGAATTTGTGAGCCCTGCCGGCACTGTCCATTCGTATTTCCATCCACCGGTATATCCGCCGGAGGGAACAACTGACAAATTTATCTCCTCTCCATTGAATATGGCAAATTGCGTTTTATTTTCTTGTGCCTGTACAGATGCCGCCGGCCAGACTGTATATTGATATGAGGCAGTAACCGTACCGGGAGTCAAAATATTAGTCGGGTCGTTAGTGACTGTTAATTCTACGGTTTTCCCAACCTGGGTTTGACCCGCATTCTGAGTCGTGAAGGTGTAATCCTTACCGGTAGAGTTAGCCTCGGTTTCTGTGCTTGCATCCCATTGGTATTTCCAGTCTGCTCCGCTTCCTCCTGAGGGATTAGCTGTCAAGGTTATGCTCTCATTAGGAAGAAAATCGGTTCTCGTTTGGTTCGAGGTGATGGTTGCAGTTACCTCGGGATAAACATTCACTGTGAAGGTTTTATAACCGGACCAAACCTGGGTGCCTTGTATATAACTTTTTACATTACAGGTAACGGTCTGATTAAGGTTGCCGCTCGTAGTGGCAGTCCCTTTGGCGGTGAGGGAAGCTTGATTAACAGGGGATGTAGCCGTCAGTACTCCTTGTGGCAATGTCCACTCGTAGCTCCAGGTTGAAGTATATCCCGCACTTGGGGTCACTGACATCGTCAACTCCTGACCGTTATATATCCCTTGCGGCGTGGCAGGGTCTGAGGTCAAGGTCGGGACCGGCCACACAGTGATCTGTTGTGAAAGACTTATGGTTTTTGTAAGCCCGTCGGTTGCTGTGTTAGTGGCCTCCACTGAGATCGTGTGTGAGGCCTGGCCATTGGAAGTGTTCTCACAATTATATGTGAATTGGGCATCATTACTAGTTTGCCGGTTGTTACCATCCACACTCCATACGTAAGACCAGCCGGAATCCAGGCCGCCTGAAGGGGTAACTGTGAACGTCACTTCCTCTCCACTCACATACTCAGTGCGGGTAAAGGAATTTAAATGTGCGGTAGGTTCAGTATACACATTAACTGTGAAAACTACCGGTATAGTTTTCGATTCTCCATCCTCTCCTACAGTATTTGTAGCATAACAAGTCACTGTCTGATTTAACTTGTTGGCGCCTTGAGCATTACCTGTTAATGTTATTTGATTGGAATTCACGGCATTCCCTGTTAAGGCATCGCTGTTCCATTCCCATTTATAAGACCATCCGGCAGGATTTCCCTCCGACTGGTTAACCTGTAACGTCACTTGATCACCATTAAAAATAGATTGAATACCTTTTTGAGCTACGGCGGTAGGCGATGAATAAACAACTACATTGGTAGACAACGTTTGGTTATACCAATTTTCCGAAGGCACATCCGGAGAAGTATTTTTGACGGCAACTGAAATTTGAAGATTATCATTTGCTGTGTTAGGCGTATAATTAAAAGATGATCCGGTTGTGTTCCCCGGTGTCCATAAATACGACCAGCCGTT
>JAFLTR010000005.1:61155-82481 GCA_022509205.1 Muribaculaceae bacterium
TATTGCGGTACCTTGGAATACTGCTTTAGGGAATTCCGACAGGTATGCTGCAGCTGCCGGATATGTGGGAACGGTAAATGTATAAGTCTGAGTATACCAGGTTACATCCCCGGAACCCGGCGCATTATTGGTGACGGTGGCAGTAACCGTATTATTCTGCATCGACTCGCCTGTAGTGGCCTGATAATTGAAAGTGCTTTGGGAGGAAGTGGTGTTCTCAGTTCCGGTTTTATCCCAAGTTACTGTCCAAGCTCCCGAGGTTGAGTTTCCTCCGCTGAAAGTAATGGGACCAACATTTACGGATGTTCCGGTAAGAACCGACTTCAAAGTTGTATTTCCAGAGTAGGAGCTGTTAGCTTCCGGCCATACTTTCACTGTCTGGGTAGCGGAGCCGCTTACTGTCTGAGATTTCGTTTCATTAGTGTTTGCATCCCCTTCACCGGTTGTATCTTTATAGTTGAACGTTATGTTATAGGAGAATGTATACTCACCATCTGGCATTTGAGCCTGGTTGAAAGTGACTGGGTTGAAGGTGATCTTATTGTCGCTTACACTTAGATCCTGCAATTGGTCATTTATACTGTTCCCAAAATTATAGGTTGCTGAGGTCACACCTTCTAACTGTTGGTTTTCAGAAAGTGTTACTTCGAGGGATATGTCATATGTTATAGAATAGGTGGTTGCTCCCGCATAAAAGTTGTAAGTGTTGCCGGTCTGTGTGTATTCTTGAGTGGATGAATTGGCATTTACGCTTATGGAAGGGGTTACAGGGAGCTGTACAGTTTGAGCAGAAACAATCCCCGACAGATATAAAATAAGGGATGTCAGCAAACTTATTTTTATTAAAATATTCGGAAAGGAAAATCGTTTCATTTCGCTGTTTATAAATTAGATGCTATAAGAAAACCTATAAGTAATCCTGCTATGATAGCCAAGACCCAAATTAATATTCTAAAATACTGCTGATTATTTGAGGGATTACCCGATGGCTGCTGGTTTACATTTTCAATATCGGCTATGAAAGATGCCGCGGAATGATACCGTTTTCCTTGCTGTTTTTGGGTAGCTTTCGTTATTATTTTGCGGATTTTTTTATCCGGCACATTCTTGACCGGAATGGCTTCATTCAACTGTTTATTCATTATATCCGCCAAGGTGCCTGTAAACGGCAACTCTCCAACTATCAATACATATAGTATAATCCCTACGGCATATAGGTCGGTGGTCTGATTCTGGTTGTCCAAGTCTCCTGAAATCAGTTCAGGGGCGGCATAAGCTGCCTTTCCCATGAACTGACCTACAGAAGTAAGTTGCCGATCGTTGTGCGACAAAGAATCCACCCTCTTGGCGATGCCGAAATCAATGATTTTGATTTTACGGTCGGCTGTCACCATAATGTTGCTAGGATCCAGATCGCGATGGATATATCCTGCATTGTGTAAAGCCAAAAGACCATTAAGTACATTCCTAACCACAATCAATGCAAACTCTTCCGGCTTGCTTTTATACAGATTATAAAGCTCCCTGGCATAGGTTACTTCGTTGCCCTCCGCATCCTGCGTCTTTCCCCGGAGCAAGTCGAGAAGCATAACACCCTGCAACAGTTCGCTTACCACATGATAACGCAATATTGTGCCGTGGGGCACCTGCTGCTCAACCTCTACGAAATTAATCATCTCGACAAGATTGTCGTTGCGCAGGCGAATCCCGGCCTCGCGTCTTGCGCGGTCGATTACTCCGTCTGGTTGATTATCGAAAATGAATTTCACTGCCACCGGTCGTGTGGTGTGATTTTCATTATCCAGACATTCTCCACGGTAGACCTTACCCATGCCTCCGGCCCCCAAAGGTTTGGCACTTAAATCTACTTTATAAGTGTAGCGCTTGTTCGTATCGTTACGATCTGATATCTGTATTACTGACATTTTCTAGTGATGTAGGAATGTAGCTTAAATATATTTTTGGTTTTGATCAAATATATTTTCTTGCAGTTACGGGTCACATTATTCTTGTGCCTCCAGCATTTAACCCACTGTAATTGCCGTTGATATTTATGGTTTCATCCTGTATTGGACCATTGCCATAGGGACTATATCCTTGATTCTCACTTCTGCCGGGATGATGTGTAGCATTTTCCGGGATAAATGGCTCTTCGGTTTCATCTTCCTTCTTTTTATCCTTCTTAACTTCATCCAACGCAACGAAATCTTTGTTGATTGTAAGACCCATCTCCACGGGATCGATAAGAATGAATATCAGCTTATAGTTCAATCCCATTGTGAGAATGTCAAGATTTTTTAATGGATGACGGTCGTAGTCGAGTTCCTCATCATTAACCACTATACCGTTTTTTGAACCCGCGTCTACAATTGTGGCGATAAGCCTTCCACCGTTAGTCCGCATTTTCTTTATCTGGATATTTGCATGATGATCGCTTACGGAACCCTCGCGAAGACAGATGTCCATGTCGGCACTCTTGCCTATACGGTTTTGACCAATATATAAAGGCCAATACTCTGGAAAGCCATTTTTGGAAACCGAATATAGAAAGCCCACTACCGGTGTTTGTAAGCCTTGATCATTTGTGGGAGCTTTCATCTGCGATTTCTTAACTCTGGGCGCGTCCGGCTGATATGGATTGGTGTGTCCCTCTTGATTATAGGGATCGTTTAAATGGGAATTTAATCCCGGAATGTAGGTTTCTTGTTCCATGATTGATGGTATTTTGTGTTGAGGTTTTCTATTAACTCAGGACATAAAAAAGCGTGGACCAGTCGTCGACTCGTTCCACGGTTCGAGGTCTTCGCATTACCCATTTCGGCAGAACGAGTAACTCTGAAGTCTCACGTTGTATGTAAACGTAAATTGCAATATTGCATGCAGCAACATCGTCAAGAGTTACATACCCATAGGCTTCTTCCGTTATTTCATTCCCAGCCTAATTTGAAAGTTGCGAAGTTTCGAACCGTCAGAAACAAAGCGTATGATAGACGCTTCTTTATGTCTGTTTCCACCTACATCCCGCCCTCCCATGTAGAACTTCTGCAAGTGAATTGACTACAAAATTAACAAATTTTTCCTTATTTAGCTAAATTTTACCAATTTATTTGTATAAACTCCCATGCTTTCTCCTTCAGACTACAAAAAAGGGGGAGGGGACTGCGGAATGTGGTTAGCTAACCTAATTTTATTCCGGTTTGCGTTTATGGTGAGAATCTTTTATTTTTGTAGAAAAATGTGATATACCACATTTACTCTCTTTGAACTTTTTCTCCGTTTCCAATTGTTATATTATCGGAATATCACATAAAAAAGATATATGGCAAAGAAATCTTCCAAAGAATCAGCCCCTAAAATAAGGAAGGCTGATCTCGAAAAACTTATCCTGCATTTTCTTGAGAAAGAAAACAGGCAGGCTTTCAACTATAAACAGATCGCATTTGCAATCAACGCAACCCATCCCTCCAACCGGATGGACGTAATAAATATACTCGATTCTCTGGCTGCCGCCGAATTGATCCAGGAGGTGGGCCTCGGCAAATACAAGGCCAACAGTAACCGTGGCACCGAAAATATCGGTGAATTCGTGCGCCGCAGCAACGGACGAAACGGTGTCATGATCGACGACGAGTTGATCTTTGTGGCGGAACGCAATTCCCGCCATGCCCTCAACGGCGATAAGGTCAGAGTGGAAATCTCCGCCCACCGCAAAGGTCAGGAACCGGAAGCCAAAGTGATTGAAATCGTAGAACCCAAGGATCAGGTATTCATCGGCACTCTCAACGTCGAAAAGAATTATGCCTCTCTGGTCACTGATTCAAAATATCTGGCCGCCGACATAATTATACCGCGTTCAAAGCTTAAAGGGGGTAAGACCGGCGACAAGGCTGTAGTCAGGATCACCCAATGGCGCGACGAAGAGATGAATCCTAAGGGAGAGGTGGTTGATATCCTTGGTCAGAAAGGGGAAAACACCGCTGAAATGCATGCCATCCTGGCAGAATTCGGCTTGCCTTATAAATATCCCGCAAATGTGGAGAAGGCCGCGAATGCAATAGATGCCGGTATCACACCCGAAGAGATTGCCAAGAGAGAGGATTTCCGCGGCGTCACCACATTCACTATCGACCCGCGCGATGCCAAGGACTTCGACGATGCCCTCTCCATCCGAAAACTTAAAAACGACCGTTGGGAAGTCGGAGTGCATATCGCCGATGTCACCCATTATGTATCCCCCTCTTCAATTATCGAAAAGGAGGCCAAGCAAAGGGCTACAAGCGTTTATCTCGTCGACCGCACAATTCCTATGCTCCCGGAGCATCTCTCAAACGGCATCTGTTCCCTGCGTCCCGATGAAGAGAAACTAACTTTCTCCGTAATCTTTGAAATGGACGCCAAGGCCAATGTGCTCAAGAGTCGCATTGTCAGGACTGTTATCCGTTCCGACCGTCGTTTCACCTACGAAGAGGCCCAGCAAATCATTGAGACCGGAGACGGAGATTTCAAAAACGAGATCCTGACCCTCGATGCCTTGGCCAAAGAGCTACGTAAACGGAGATATGAAAACGGCGCACTTGAATTCGACCGTGCTGAAGTGAGATTCGATATCGACAAAGATGGTAAACCCATAAGGGTATTTTTCAAGGAATCAAAGGATGCCAACAAACTTATCGAGGAATTCATGCTTCTGGCCAATATCACGGTGGCTGAACACATTGGAAAAGTGCCGAAAGGAAAGAAAGCCAAATCTTTCGTCTATCGTGTCCATGACAACCCTGACCCGGAGAAAATCTCCAATCTTTCCCAGATTGCAGCCCGATTCGGATTTAAGGTGAAGACAGAGGGGAGCCCAAAGGATATCAACTCGGGTATCAACCGTCTACTAAAAGATGTGAAGGGACGTGGAGAGGAGAATATGCTCGCAATCCTGGCTATCCGAAGCATGGCAAAGGCTATGTATACCACTGAAAATGTAGGCCATTACGGTCTTGCAGTGCCTTACTATACCCACTTCACTTCCCCAATTCGCCGTTATCCCGATATGATGGTGCATCGTCTTCTTGCAAGATATGCCGAAGGGGGCAGAAGTGTCGACAAGGTGAAACTCGAAGACGAATGTCGCCATTCCTCCGATATGGAGCAACTTGCAGCGAATGCCGAAAGAGCCTCCATCCGCTATAAACAGGTGGAATTCATGCAGGATAAACTTGGAGAAGTGTATGAAGGGGTTATTTCAGGTGTCACGGAATGGGGATTTTATGTCGAGCTTGATGAAAACAAATGCGAAGGTCTCGTGCCTGTGCGCGACCTTGCCGACGACTATTATGACTTCGATGAAAAGAATTTCTGTCTGACCGGCAGAAAGTATCACCATAAATACACTCTCGGCGACATCGTGAGGGTGCAGGTGGCAAGAGCCGATCTCGACCGAAAACAGCTCGATTTCGCTCTCGTAACGGATGAAGGGAATCCCAACAAACCTCTTCCCCAAAAAGAGGCTGCCTCCAAATCGCGCAAGGATATCTCCTCGAAAGGGAAAACAGGGAAAAAATCCCGCAAATCCTCCCGCCGATAACCGATTGATATTTCGCTTTAGATACAAATAAGGCGCGCTTCCGGAGCGTGCCTTATTTTATACTTTCTGTCTTGTATTTAGTGATATTAATGCAGTGCCGCATGCAGCGTTCCTGCAACTCCGTATCTTATTTCTTCTCCAGATCTTGTTTCAGAAGGTCGCGGATTTCGCCCAGGAGCTCTTCTTCCTTAGAAGGAGCCGGAGCTGCTTCCGGTTCGGCAGCGGCAGTCTCCTCATCCTTTTTCCATTTATCCTGGAATTTCACCGTCACTCTGATAGCGATAAAAATCGAGAAGGCAATGATGAAGAAGTCTACAATGTTCTGAATGAATGTGCCATAATGGATTGCCACCTCTTCCACGGCAGCCTGCCCCTCTTCAGTGGCCGGAATGCCATGTTTTATCACAAATTTCATATTCTCAAAACCGGTCCCCCCGGTGCAAAGGGTCACCACCGGCATAATGATATCGTTAACAAGTGAAGACACGATTTTGCCGAATGCACCGCCCACGATTACACCGACTGCCATGTCTATCACATTCCCCTTCATGGCAAACGCCTTAAAATCTTCAAGAAATTTTCCCATCTTTTTCGTTCCGTTTTTTCTAATTTGGTCGCAAAACTACTGAAAATTTCCTTATTTCTCAACATCTTAAATTAAAAAACATTTCTGACTTCAGAATAAGATTGTTTTCTAAATTTTTTTAGCTAATTTTGCATCAAAGCTTACGATAGACCACAATTATATCTATCTAACCAATAAATCTCAAACTTAAAAACGCAATGACAAAAATTGGTATTAACGGTTTCGGCCGTATCGGACGTTTCGTGTTCCGTGCCTCCACTAAGAGAGACGACATCGAAGTTGTTGCCATCAACGACCTTCTCCCCGTTGACTACATGGCTTACATGCTTACTTACGACACTATGCACGGTCGTTTCGACGGCACTGTAGAATACGACATGGAGAAGAGCCTCCTGATCGTAAACGGCAAACCAATCCGTGTGACCGCCTGCAAGAACCCCGCTGAAATCGGTTGGGGCGCTGTAGATGCTGAATATGTAGTGGAATCTACAGGTCTTTTCCTCACCAAGGAAAAAGCTCAGGCTCACATCGAAGCCGGTGCTAAATATGTCGTAATGTCCGCTCCTTCAAAAGACGACACCCCTATGTTCGTTGTAGGTGTTAACGACCAGACTTATGCCGGTCAGCAGTTCGTTTCCAACGCTTCCTGCACCACCAACTGTCTCGCTCCGCTCGCTAAGGTGCTCAACGACAAATTCGGTATCGTGGAAGGTCTTATGACTACCGTTCACTCCACAACAGCCACTCAGAAGACTGTTGACGGTCCTTCTATGAAAGACTGGCGTGGCGGTCGCGCTGCTTCTGCCAATATTATCCCGTCTTCAACAGGTGCTGCCAAGGCTGTGGGCAAAGTGATTCCCGAACTCAACGGCAAACTCACCGGTATCGCTATGCGTGTCCCCACTCTCGACGTTTCCGTTGTCGACCTCACTTGCAACCTTGCTTCTCCCGCAACTAAAGAGGATATCTGCAAGGCTATGAAAGATGCCGCTGAAGGCGAACTCAAAGGTGTGCTCGGTTACACTGAAGATGCTGTGGTTAGCTCCGACTTCCTCGGTTGCCCCCTCACTTCTATCTTCGACGCTAACGCCGGTGTTTACCTCACAGACAAGTTCGTGAAAGTAATCAGCTGGTATGACAATGAAATCGGCTACTCCAACAAAGTGCTCGATCTCATCGCCGTTATGAAGAAATACAACGGTTAATCCCGTTTATGTTTGATCTTGCAACAGGGGCATCTCGCGTGGATGCCTCTGTTTTTTAACAGACTCCCTTTCTTTCCCCTCCCCCGTCATCTCTTATTTACCAATACTTTAAGAATGAATATCGGAGCGCCGGTCGAAGCCGGACAACGCCACATAATTCTTGATGCTCTCCGAGGATTTGCGCTCCTCGGCATCATTCTCGCAAACTATCCGGAATTCTCCCTCTTCTCTTTCCTTGAGGAATATCCGAAATCACTTATGCCCTCCGCGGCTATTGACACAGTGGTGCAATGGTGTCTGTATATTCTTGTCGACGGTAAATTTTACACCATTTTCTCCCTCCTCTTCGGTATCGGGTTCTCCATTATACTTGAAAACAATAGGCGGCGCGGTGCAAATGCTTCCGCCATCTTCTACCGGAGAATGTTTTTCCTTTTCCTTATCGGTCTGGCTCACCTGATTCTGATATGGAGCGGGGATATCCTCATGCTCTATGCCCTTGTGGGCATGACCCTCCCGCTTTTCACCCGTCTTAAAGACCGTGCAATCCTGATATGGGCGGCCGGATTTCTGATGGTGCCCGTAATCATCGATTACATCTGCCAGTTCACCGGCGTCTATCTCTCCTCCAAGCTGACAGAATGGCAATGGCTGCTGTGCGACCGTTTCGGCATAACACAAGAAAATTTTGCCTACTGGCTCCGCGACGCCCATTCCTATAGCGACATGGGTAAATTCCTGTTGATGGGAGCAGTGGAAAGAATGCAGGAATTTGTGGATGGCAACCGCTATTTCAAGGTGCTGGGCCTCTTCCTTATCGGCTATTGGATCGGCCGCAACAGAATGTTTGCCCGTCTTGACGCCTACCGTCCTCTTCTTCTGAAAATCTGTCGCGTCGGATTGTTGCTCGGTCTCCCTCTTTCGGCCATCTACGCCTGGAGCGCCATGAACGGCAAGCCTTTCGGATTCGGCACCCACAGTCTCTTCTACTTTATCAGCGTCTATCTCACCTCTTTCGGCTATATCTCAGCCTTCATAATTCTCTATCTCAGACGCCGGGATGCCCGCGCATGGAAAATACTTTCCCTGCCGGGAAGAATGGCACTCACCAACTATATCTCCCAATCTGTGGCCGGGGTGTTGATTTTTTATGGAGTAGGACTCGGACTCGGTGCCGACATTGCTCTCGTCTATGCCGAAATAATTGCCGCCACGGTCTTTACATTCCAGATTGCCTTCAGCGCCGCATGGCTCTCCTTTTTCAAATTCGGTCCCCTCGAATGGGTCTGGAGATGTCTCACATATTTGAGATTTTTCCCCTTACGCGAGAAACCTGCCTGATACTTTACCATTTTTTCCTAACTTTGCACAAAGACCCCATTTATGGAATATTTAGAATTTCTTGATGTGCAGCTGATAGATGCCCCGAGCCTGGGTCTGATGATTTTCAGATTTTTGCTTAATTCTGTCTTCGTGTTCATCCTCATTCAGTTTTTCTATTACAGGAAAAGCCGCCGACTGGATTATTATTTCACGTTCATACTTATAAGCATAAGCATCTTCTTCCTTATCTATCTTTTAGGGAGCGTGAAGATAAAGGTGGGCATGGCTCTGGGACTGTTCGCGATTTTCGGGATAATCCGGTATCGAACGGAAACAGTGCCCGTCAGGGAGATGACATATCTGTTTGTCATTATATCTCTCTCGGTTATAAACGCGATAGCCACCAACCTCAGTTATGCGGAGATTTTCGCCACAAATATCATCTATGTGCTCTCGGTGTGGGTGGTGGAAAGTTTCCGGGGGTTGCGACATGTCTCTTCCAAACTTATCCTTTATGACAGGGTAGACAACATCCATCCCCATCAGCGGGAAGAACTGCTCGAAGACCTTAGGAAACGCACCGGCCTTAAGATTTTGAATGTGGAGGTGGGGGCTATTAATTATCTGCAAGACACGGTGATGCTGAAGGTCTTCTACGAATCGGACTTCGACAACCGCAGCAGTGTCGACCAGATGATGAAGCTCCCCAAAGGCGACAGGTAATGTGAATTTTTTCCTATGCAATTATCGTTTGAATTAGAAGATATCAGTGGAGCGGCCGAAGCTTTTGTCGGAGCCATCGGGACTGACCGGATTTTCCTCTTTGAAGGAGAGATGGGAGCCGGAAAAACCACCTTCATCGCAGAGGTGTGCCGCCTCCTCGGAGCCGCCGACGATTTCGGCAGTCCCACTTTCAGCCTTGTCAATGAATATCTGGATGCTTCCGGCAATCCCATCTATCATTTCGACCTCTATAGGCTCGACTCTCCTCAGGAAGCCCTCGATATGGGAGCCGAAGATTATTTCTTTTCAGGCAACCTTTGTCTCATAGAATGGCCCGACCGTCTCGGGCCGCTTATACCCGAAGAGGCT
Organism: Muribaculaceae bacterium; assembly: GCA_022509205.1. Classification (GTDB taxonomy): domain Bacteria; phylum Bacteroidota; class Bacteroidia; order Bacteroidales; family Muribaculaceae; genus Lepagella. The sequence continues at coordinate 70,937 of JAFLTR010000005.1, forward strand.
CGGAAAGTGGTCATTTCGGTAAACCCCGACAATTCCCGCACCATCAGTTTCTGAAACATGAAGACTGTCTGCCTGGATTCCACCGACTCCACCAATTCCTGGGTGGCCCTCCATGAAAAGGAACTGGAGCCGACATCTCTGGTCTATTGTCTCAACCAGACTGCAGGGCGCGGACAGCGGGGTAATTCCTGGGAAAGCCAACCCGGGATGAATATCACCGCTTCGCTCATTTTCCATCCTGAAAATTTCCCGGCAGCCCGACAGTTCGCGATCTCGGAAGCCATTGCCCTCGCTATAGTAGAATTCATCTCCCTTTTCGGAGTGGAGGCTAAAGTGAAATGGCCAAATGACATTTATGTAGGCGACAGGAAAATTTGTGGCATTCTTGTGGAACACTCCGTCACCAGACGCGAAATTTCCCGGACTATTGCCGGCTTCGGAATAAACATCAATCAAACCCGTTTCCTGAGCGATGCCCCCAACCCTGTTTCCCTGGCCCAAATCACAGGGGAAACCTATTCTTTAGAAAGCTGCATCGCCGCTCTGGCGCCGATCCTTGAAAGACATATCCAAAATCTCAGCCATCAGGAATCCCTCCATGCCGATTTCCTCCGGCTGCTATGGCGAAATGACGGACATCCATATCTTTTCTTCGATAAAAAGAATAATAAACCCCTCCATGCGTTTATTTCTAATGTGGAACCCGACGGCACCCTCCGGCTTCTGTCTTCGGATGGAGCCACACACTCTTTCGCGTTCAAGGAGGTGGAATTTATTTTAGAGACGCCCTCCGACGACTGTTGACAATCTTATTTGACACCTTAGATACTCTAAATGAATCGACCGGAAAATCTATTGGAAGAATCCTTTGAGGAAACCATACCCTCAAAGGATCCGGCATGGAAGAAATGGCTCGCCATTTTCTTCCAATACGTCGTGCCTGTGGCTTTCACGGTTCTCTTGCTGGTATATCTCTTCCATCAGGTAAATTTCCGGGAGATGCTGGAGCTCATAAGGCATGGGGTAGACTATTGGTGGATACTTCTCGCGATGGGCATCAGTATCTTCTCCCATATATTTCGGGCTGCCCGCTGGCAACTGCAACTGAATGCTCTTGAAATCCGCCCCCCTTTCATGGCCTTATGTTGTTCGATTTTCGGCTGTTATGCCCTTAATCTCGTGTTCCCGCGTCTTGGTGAATTATGGCGGTGCACCTATATAGCCTCCACTAAAAAGAATTCTTTCACCACCGTTTTGGGCTCAATGCTTGCCGACCGTGCAGCCGACACGATCACAGTGGCGCTGCTGCTCGCCTTTTCACTGATTGTAGCCGCCCCCGCCATCCATATTTTCCTTGACAGATACCCTATAGGACAGGACTTTATCCGGCTTATATCTCAATTCTGGTTCTGGGCGGCTGTCGTCGGTGGTATCGCGCTCGTGGCGGCAGTCTTTTATTTGCTCCGTAGCCATCCGTTGATGCTACGCCTGAAAGGTATGGCCAAAAATGTCTGGCAGGGTATTATCGTTATTGCCCGGATGAAAGGTAAATGGAAATTCCTGCTGTTCACTATCGGAATCTGGGGTTGCTATTTCATACAGCTCTATGTGGCCTTCTATGCTTTCGGTTTCACGCGAGTTCTCTGCCATGAACCGGGTCTTGCCGCCGGTTTGACTCCCTGTCTTGTAGCTTTCGTGCTTAGCTCTATAAGTATGGCTGTTCCATCTAACGGCGGCCTCGGACCCTGGAACATCGCCATAATGTTTGCCCTCGCCATCTACGGGGTTTCCGAACCCGAGGGCACAGCCTTCTCCATGGTGCAATGGAGCGGACAGACCGTTATGCTCATCATCCTCGGCATCTTCACAATGGTCTATTGCGCCAGCCAGCGGAATTCTTCAGGTCGCGGATAAGTGGGATCCAGCTTCACCGGCACCACAGATACTATCCCATGCGCCAGACACCATTCATCGGTGTCTTCATTCTCCGGCTCCTCATTCACAAAATTCCCGGCCAGCCAATAAAACGGCCGATTGGCCGGATCGCGATATTCCTCATAGCGGTCGTTCCATCTCCCCTTGCAACTTTTAGTCACCCTTATCTCCTTATATTCAGCCACATTTACCGGCATATTCACATTCAGGCAGATTCCTTCAGGTAAGCCCCGTTCCATCACTTTCCTCACAATCTTTTCCACCACCGGCAGACAGGCGGAAAAATCGGCATCCTCCTTATGGCTTGTCAAGGAGAATCCCACCGAGGGGATGCCGTAGGCACATCCTTCCAGGGCAGCTCCCATTGTGCCCGAATAGACCACATTGATAGCGGCATTCGAGCCATGATTGATGCCTGCCACCACTATATCCGGCTTGCACGGCAGGAGATTGTCAACCGCTATCTTTATACAATCTACCGGAGTGCCGTTCACTCTATACATTTCAGCTCCGTGATAGTCGTCAAGCCGTTTCACCTTCAAAGGATTATTTACTGTCAAGGCCATCGACATCCCCGACTGGGGCTGCTCCGGGCAGACGCATACCACTTGTCCCAGACTACGGAGTGTTCTCACAAGCTCATGCACTCCCTTGGCTTCTATGCTGTCGTCGTTGCTTACCAATATCAATTTTTCCATGATTAATTATATGCGTTTCTTTTATTTTCGTGGTATCTTTAACCATCTCTCCCTGATGATGTTTCTATGCGAGCCGGGGAAGAGCCTTTTCCCGGCCTCATTACGCGAAATCTCTTCAGCCGTGTAATCCCTCTTCATCCTTTTGAAATCACGGTGGGCTTTCACCACAGCCTTCGCGTTCCCGAAATCAAGTTTCGTAAGAAACATAAAGAATGCAAGAGTATCGACCAATCTCCTGACAATAAGTTTCCTCCTCTTTCCCCTCTCCGGAAGATTCTTATAGAGCAAGAGCAGGTTGTTTCTGAAATTCAGGTAGGTTTTCCGTGGGTTACCCTGATTCAGGGAGGCACCTCCCACATGGTAGACCTCCGTATCCGTGATGGCACATACCCTATATCCGGCTGCGAGCATGCGGCAGCATAAGTCGATCTCCTCCATGTGGGCGAAAAATCTTCCGTCGAGGCCCCCTAACTCTATGTAGAGGTCAGTTCTCACAGTCATCGCAGCTCCCGAGGCCCAGCAAACATCTGCGGGTGAACCGTCATACTGACCCTCGTCCTTTTCCACTTTATCAAACACTCTGCCCCGGCAATACGGATAACCCAATTTGTCGAGATAACCGCCGGCCGCTCCGGCATATTCGAAAAACTCCCGGCGATGATAAGACTTTATCTTCGGTTGCACCGCCCCCACATCTTCATGGCTTTCAATAAATCGCAGGAGAGGTTGCCACCAACCCGGCTTCACCTCAACATCACTGTTGAGCAATATTGTGAAAGGATAGAGGGTCTGTGAGATAGCCTTGTTATATCCCTCGGCGAAACCGTAGTTTCTGTCAAAACGGAGCAGTTTCACTTCCGGGAAATTCTCCTCCACCCAATCGGGGGAACCGTCAGTCGACCCGTTGTCGGCCACTATCAGATCGGCCTCTTCCGAGACGGTGCATGCCGCTGCAACGGGCAGGAACTCCCGGAGGAGATCGAGTCCGTTCCAGTTAAGTATTATCACAGCAAGTTTCTTCCCGTTATTCATATATGAATTCCCTCCGCCGTTTCATTCGAGCCGGTCTTGATGTCACCGATCTCCACAGTTGAAATCTGATTGAGCAGCTCTGGTATCAGGGGCGCTTCAATTCGTATATAATTGTCAGTGAGACCCTGCATATTACTGCCGTGACGGCTCTCCCACAGCACATTCCGTGTTTTCCCTTTATTTCTACCTATGAATTCCAGGGTTTTCCGTTGCGAGAGCTCGTTCAAAAGTCCCACTCGTTCATATCTCACCGGCTGAGGCACACTTTCGCCCAAAAGGAGAGCCTTGGTGCCCTGACGTTCGGAGTATGGGAACGCATGGAATTTAGCCACATCGAGGCTTTCAGCGAAAGCCAGGCTCCTCTTCCATTCCTCCTCTGTCTCGCCGCGCGCTCCGGCGATTATATCCACCCCGATGAAAGCATCGGGCATCAGCTCCCTTATCTTCTCCACACGGCTCCTGAAGAGAGCTGTGTCGTATCTACGGTTCATCTTCCTCAACACTTCGTCTGATCCCGACTGTAGGGGGATATGGAAGTGGGGCATGAAAGCACGCGATTCTCCGGATATCCATTCCAGGATTTCGTCGGTGAGCAGATTGGGCTCTATCGATGAGATCCGGTAACGCTCTATCCCCTCGGTCTTGTCGAGCGCGCGTATCAGCGAGAAGAAATCCTCTCCGTGGTCTTTTCCGAATGTGCCGATGTTTACTCCGGTGATCACGATCTCTTTCCCTCCTTTTCCGGCCGCTTCGCGTGCAAGGGCTGTTAGTTCTTCGATATTTCCGGAGCGCGAGCGTCCTCTCGCGAATGGGATGGTGCAATAGGTGCAGAAATAATCACACCCGTCTTGCACTTTGAGGAAAAATCGGGTTCTCTCCCCTCGTTCGCAAGATGGCATAAACCGAGAGATCGAGAGCGGAGAGGTGGTGGCCACATACCTCTGCTGATTCTGAAGCCAGCCGTCGATATATTGCGACATCTTCAGTTTCTCGTTAGAGCCCAGGACCATGGCCACATTGGGAAGTTGAGCCACTTCCTCGGGTTTCAGCTGTGCATAGCAGCCGGTCACCATAATGGCGGCCTCCGGATATTTCGATGCCAGACTCCGTATAAGCTGCCTCCCTTTCTTGTCGGCATTAGAAGTGACAGAGCAGGTGTTGACTATGCAGATATCGGGCGTCTCCCCTTTCCCGGCACGCCTTATTCCTTTCTGTTCAAGCATCGTGGCTATCGTGGCTGTCTCCGAAAAATTGAGCTTACACCCGAGTGTATGATAGGTAGCTTTCAGCATGGTTGCATCAGGTTGCCATATTTACAATTGTAATATCAAGTGGAGGGTGAGCCTGAAAATTTTGACTCACCCTCTTATATATATAATGTTACGGATTACTAATTATTGTGCAAGAGACCACGCGATATTCCGCGTCGGCGTGAAATTAATAGTCGCCGAAAGGTTCTGCACGTTTGAAGTGCTGGAACGGGTGGTTGCAGGCCGGACATTTCTCCGGGGGCTGAACACCTTCAAATATATATCCGCATACGAGACACTGCCATTTGATCGGTTTGTCGCTCTTCCAGACTGTATCGGTCTCGATCTGCTTGCGCATGAGGTCGAATCTCTCCTTATGATGGTTTTCAATTGTGGCGATAGCGCGGAAATGGTCTGCGATCTCCGAGAAACCCTCCTCTTCAGCTATGGCTGCTGCATTGGTATATTCGATCACACCCTCTGTCTCCTCCTCCTGGGCTGCTATCTTGAGACATTCCACAGTAGGCTTCAGAATACCCGGGTCAATGCTGATCGGATCGGTCACCACTGCACCTTCAGTGAGATATTTCAGGAAAATCTTACCGTGATGGAGCTCATTGTCGGCTGTCTCCAGGAAGATGTTTGCGAAATCATAATACATCTCTTTCTTGGCGCTCTTGGCGAAATAGATGTAGCGGGTATAAGCTGTAGATTCTGCCACGTATGCGTTTGCAAGTGCTTTCTCTGTGCGTGTCCCCTTCAAGCTTTTAGGGGTGTCGGTTGCGTCTGCCATAGTTTTAATATTTTTAAGTTATTATTTTTAGATTGTTAGTTTTTTTATATTTTAGCATTGAAGTAGGTTGTCCGACTTCGTATAAATTTAACAACGTCGGGGCTTAAATGGTTTTATTGCCTGATTAAAAAAAATGAGATGTCTGAAAAGATAAGAGGTATAGTATTGAATGTCAGGAAATACAACGACCGCAACAATATTATCACACTCTACACCCGTGAACGAGGCAGGCTCGCCTTTATATCTCCGGCCGGGAGCGGGAAAGCCTCCAACGCAAGGAGGGCCAGACTCCAACCTCTTGCTGTGGTTGAGACCGAGCTGAACTATAAGGCCGGGGCGGAATTGCAGAGGCTCGGTTCCGTGACTCCATCGGAGATCTGGACAGATATCTATTTCCATCCGGCAAAAAGGGCCATTTCTCTGTTTATTTCGGAATTTCTCTATTATCTTCTAAATGCCACCATGCCTGACCCCTCTCTCTATGATTTCCTGATCGATTCCCTGAGACTTTTAGACAGCATGGATAATGGCATAAACGATTACCATCTCGTATTCCTCATTTCGCTTCTCCCCTATTCGGGGATTCAACCCGACACATCGGGAGCTCGCGAGGGCTATGTGTTCGATTTCTCGGCGGGAGGGTTCATTCCGGAATTCGAAGCCAAGGGACCGGTTATTGCCTCACCCGATGCAGACGCTATCCCGGTGATCTCTCGCCTCAACTTCTCTAATATGAAATGTCTCCGATTGACCGCAGCCAACCGGAGACAGATACTTTACGGAATCCTGAACTACTACAGCTATCATTATCCCGGACTCGGGAAACTGAAATCTATAGATGTGCTTAGGGATCTTTTCAGCTGATTAATAATTGTCGGGGAATCTTTCAAACCAGCCCTGCGGCATGCCGCAAACCGGGCATTTCTTGGGAGCCTGTTTGGTTTCAACAATATATCCGCATTTACGGCAGTACCATACCACCGGTTCCTCGCTACTGAACACTTCCTCATTCTCCATTCTCTCAAGGAGTTTGATATAGCGCTCCTCATGCATCTTCTCTACCTTTGCAATGTTCTTGTAGAGGAGAGCGATCTGCGGGAAACCCTCTTCCTGGGCCACATCAGCGAAAGTGGCATAAAGGTCGCCCCATTCTTCACGTTCGCCTGCTGCGGCTGCGGCAAGGTTCTCTTTTGTGGTGCCGACTTTACCGGCCGGATAAGCAGCCTTGATCTCCACCATTCCGCCTTCAAGAAGATTGAAGAACTGAGTGGCGTGGCTGAGCTCCTGTTCAGCTGTGGTCAGGAAGATAGCGGCGATCTGTTCGTAACCCTCCTCTATAGCTTTCTTTGCAAAAAGCGTATAGCGTGAACGGGCCTGGCTTTCACCGGCGAATGAGGCAAGGAGATTGTGTTCGGTCTTTGTCCCTTTGATTGATTGTGACATAGTAGTAGTTATTTTTTTGAAGTTACTTTATGCAAAGGTAAAAAAAAGAAATGATTATCCGCATAAATACCCGAAGAAATGAAAGGAAGGTAGTAAAGATACAAATCTTTCTCGCTTATAAGGATTTTGAAAAAATCCTTCCCATTATCAGCCAGTAAGCAAATAACGGGATGAACTTTTCCAAAGTTCAAATATAAAACAGGGTCAAGGATTTTTGAAAAATCCTTCCCATTAACAGCCAGTAAGCAAATAATGGGATGAACTTTTCCATAAGTTCAAATATAAAACAGGGTTAAGGATTTTTTCAAAAATCCTTCCCATTATCAGCGAGTTGGCAAATAACGGGATGAACTTTTCTAGAAAGTTCATATAACAAGTTCATATATAACAAGTTCATATATAAATATTAAATATATGTTAGGATCTTTCCTCCGATAATCAAAAAAGGGTTTCCGCAATAACAGAAACCCTGTATAGGTATAGTGATCCGTCGATAAATAATGCTCAACGGTTTCTGCCGAAAATGCGGTCGAAAAGCGAAGGGGTATCTTCCGGCTTGATATGCACGTGAAGCTGGTTGTCTTCTTTTCCCATGAAGAGGATATGGTTTTTGAATACGAACGCCACCAGTTTGTCGAATTCGAGCACGGCATTGAGACTTCTTATAAGGAAGCGCCGGAAAGGATTATACTCGTCCACATCCTTCAAGACGATTTCGAAGCCGTCGTTATCTATTTTATGGTGCTCTTCCAGCAATGGCAGGAAATAGTCGAGCCGTAAGTCCTCTCTGTTTTTGTGGGGCTTACGGTATCTTTTATAAATTTCCTGTATTACCTTTTCGTCTACCATTTTGCTACAAATTAGGGCTTGGGCGAGGGTTTCCTTGTATGATAAACAAAAAAAATGCACAAGAGTTTATTGTTAAAAATGTTAAAAGTTATTATTTAACCAAATTTTGGCCCTCCGTTACAGAAAAGCAGGCCCTTTTCCCTCCGCCCCGTAAACTCAAAAAAATTTTGCAGTTTCAGGTTTTATTTATACCTTTGCACCTGAAAAGAGTGGCTTATGGTGTAATGGTAGCACTACAGATTTTGGTTCTGCCTGTCCAAGTTCGAATCTTGGTAAGCCAACTTTAAATAGAGGGTGAGTCAAAATTTAATTTTGGCCGCCCTCTAAAATTATTCATCAACTCATAGAGAAACCGGGTTAAGGATTTTTGGAAAAATCCTTCCCATTAACAGCGAGTCAGCAAATAACGGGATGAACTTTTCCAGAAAGTTCAAATAAAATAAGTGTCAGGTTCTTTTTCTGGATAATCATTATTTTTATGATATAAAATCCAAAAAACGATTTCAAGGACAAGTAAGAAAGGGGTTCACTTATGAGTGAATTATCATAAAGAATTTGTAACTTTGCCCTACAAAGAGAAGGACCATGAAGAAAACCAAATTAAAAACAATCGAGCAAAATGACAATGTAAGTCTTTATTCCATTTGTTTCAACGGAAGTGATATATCTGAATATGAAGATTTTCTGTTAAAATTCAAGGATAATTCTAAATTAAATAGGGATTTCCAGACTATACTTCTTGCATTAGAGAAGATAATAGACCAAGGAGCATTGGAACGATTCTTCCGTATTGAGGGTAAAATGGGTGATAATGTGGCAGCATTGGCCATCGATTCTCGAAAATTGAGACTTTATTGCCTACGTATTTCCAACCAGATAATGATTTTGGGGAATGGTGGGGTGAAGACAACACGGACTTATCAAGAAGATGAAGAATTGAGTGGTTATGTAATGGATCTCCAACGATTTGATGAACTTTTAAAACAAGCTCAACAAAATGGTACCATCATAATAGAGAAGAACATGATAGTAGGAATAGAGAACAAGACGTTTGAGTTATGAAGACTAATCCTTTATTCAGAGAGTGCCTGTCAAAGGTAACAGAAAAGACCCGGGCAGAATTCAATCTTTCATTTGAAATTGCCGACCGTATAGCCGCCATCCTTAAGAGCAAAGGGATGACACAAAAAGAACTGGCTGCTAAAATGGGTAAACGTGAATCTGAAATTTCAAAATGGCTTACAGGTAGACATAATTTTACCACAAATACTATAGCAGGAATTTCATGCGCCTTGGGTGAACCCATAATTATAATTGCAAAATAAAAAATTAGGCCGGTGAAAGTCAACCTTGCTTGATCAGGGTCTTAGTGTGTGGTATTATAACATGTCGGATTTTTCCGGCATGTTTATTTTTGTAGCCAATATCGATAACACCAACCTTACCCACACTATGACACCAATCCGGCAAGCCCGCACCTACCGGGAGCAACTTTCAGAATTCCGTCGTAAAAGAAACCGTTGTCGCGACTACACTTACGGCCGCCAATGGAACGACATCATCGAAGTGGACGGAAGAAAAATCACAGAGTATGAATATATCCTCAGCGAGGGAAACGTGCCTCTCAAAAACAATCTTATCCGGCGCATCGTCAGGAATGTGCTCGGAGTGTTCCGTGAGCGCCTACCCGCGATTATGAAAGAGGAATACGGCGAACCCCTCGCGACGATTGCCCGGGAAAATTCCCTCGCGGAGTTATTCACGCGCACCCTCGAGGAATTCCTAATCTCCGGAATGGCTGTGGTGAGGAAACGCATCTCCGCTCCCTCGCCCGGTTCCTCCTCCCCCGCCAAACCCCGCGTCACGACCGAGATGGTGTCGCCCGACGACATCTTCTTCAACACCGACAGCCATGACATCCGTGGCTGGGACCTCCATACCATAGGACAGGTGCACAAAGTCAATTTCACCGACTGGTGTCGCGCCTTCGTGAAGAGCCGCACCGACTACCGGAAGGCACAGAAACTTTTCGACACCTACGGTCGGGAAGTGAAAGTGACCGAACTATGGCGCAAAGAGTTAGTGGCCCGATATCTTGTCCACGACCGGCATAGCGGCACGCTGCGCAAGCAGCCGGTAGCATCTTCCGTAGAGGGCGTCTCACAATGGATGCTCGACGAGGTGTGGCGCTACTATTTCCTTACCGAAGACGGCACAGAGCTTCTAAGCGGTGACTCTCCTTATCCTGACGGAAACCACCCTTTCGTGATAAAATGCTATCCCTTCCTCGACGGCGAGATCCAGTCGTTTGTGGGCGACATGATTGATCAGCAGCGCTACACCAACCGTCTCATCACTCTCTACGACTGGGTGATCCGTGCATCGGCTAAAGGTGTGCTGCTGCTCCCCGAGGGGGCCGTAGACAACAGCAATATAAGGGCTGTAGCCGATCAATGGAGCAGATTCAACGGTGTGATTGTCTATAAAAACAAACCCGGCAATCCGGAGCCGAAACAGATCAACAGCAATGTCTCGAATCTCGCTATCTCCGAACTGCTGGAAATCCAGTTGAAGATGATGGAGGATGTATCGGGTGTCAACGGCATACTGCAGGGACGCACAAGCGGCGGAAATGTGAGTGGGGAGCTCTATAATTCTCAGACTACCAACGCCCTCTATTCCTTATCCGACATCCTTGAAACTTTCACGGCCTTTATCCGCGACAATGCAACAAAGGATAGGGTTTTTACCGAATAATTGGTAATTTTCTTAAAATTCATTAATTTTGTAGGGAACTATGAACATACGTTCCCTGCATTTGTTTTCATTTACAGAAGGCTGAATTATGTCCTTTTATTATATGACATGAAGTCCTTAGGAAAACACAGGTAACAAGAAATCTAACAACACTAACAACAATAAGTAATGGCAAAAATCGATCTTTCCCAGTATGGCATCAAGGATGTCAAGGAAATTATCTACAACCCCTCCTATGAGGAGCTTTACAAGGCTGAAACAGATCCCTCCCTCGAAGGTTTTGAAAAAGGCACAGTGACCGAACTCGGAGCTGTCAACGTAATGACCGGCGTATACACGGGACGCAGCCCCAAAGACAAATTCATCGTGCTCGACACCAACAGCAAAGACACTGTATGGTGGACTTCCGAGGAATATCCCAACGACAACAAGTCTGTCACTGAAGAGGCTTGGAAAGAGATCAAGGAAGTGGCTGTAAAAGAGCTCTCCGGCAAGAAGCTTTATGTGGTTGACCGTTTCTGCGGCACAAACGCCGATACCCGTATGGCAGTGCGTTTCATCGTGGAAGTGGCATGGCAGGCTCACTTTGTCACCAACATGTTTATCGCTCCCACTGAAGAGGAACTCAAAGACTTCAAACCCGATTTCATCGTCTACAACGCTTCCAAGGCTAAACTCACAAACTATAAGGAGCTTGGTCTCAACTCGGAAACTGCAGTTGTATTCAATACCACTACCAAAGAGCAGGTGATCATCAACACATGGTATGGCGGCGAAATGAAGAAAGG
>JAFLTR010000050.1 GCA_022509205.1 Muribaculaceae bacterium
ACTATAGTGCAAAATTAAGGAATAAATTTGAATTGACAAAAAAGAGTTGAAGAGCTTAAGAGTGCGGAAAGTTAGGAAAGTTGTAGAGAAAGTTAGAAAGTTGGAAAGATGTAGAGTTGGGAGAGTTGGGGAGGGTTAGAGGGTAACTTTACGTTTGATGATTACACGGCCCCGGTCTATGCTGAAGATGCATGCTACAAGAGCAAAAAGCATTGCAACGAAAAGACAGATGTTGACCGAAAAGCTTATTGTGGCTGTCAAGGCGAAAATTATACTTACGATGGTAGATCCGGCAGTCTGACCTGTAAGCCTGGCGGTGCTCTGCATTCCACCCGCTGCCCCCGTGCGTTCTACAGGGGTCGCCATAACCATCACTATGTTATTGGGTGTCTGAAAAAATCCGAACCCGATTCCACAGATTGCCATTCTCCACACTATATCCCAGACATGGGCATTTATAGGGAGAAAAACGAGAAGAATAAGCCCGGTAAGGAATACAAACATGCCGGCGGCCGCAGTGAAAGCTGCGTTATGGCGCTCGATCCAACGGGCGGCAAGGGGCGATATAATCATTGTAGCCAATGGCCAGGGTGTCATCACAAGACCTGTAGTGAGCTCGGATAACTTCAAAACCGACAGAAACAGGAAAGGGAGGGCTATCAGGGTAAGGTTCTGGGCTATGAAGGAACTGGTGGAGGTAAGAATACTTGTGGAGTAAAGTCTTATTTTAAACAGATCCACCGGGAACATGGGCCGTTTACTATTTAATTCCCTCCTTACATAGAAATATCCGGCCACAAAGGCTCCCAGCAACATTATTATACACACCGGCATATCATTAGGATCCACTATGTTACCCAAAGAATAGAAAAGAAGTCCGAAAAAGAGAAGATTAAGCGCTCCTCCCTTCCAATCGAAATAGGGATTTTCCGGTGGATTGGGATTTCGAGGCAAGGTCTTTATTCCGATAATGAAGGCCACGAGCCCGAAAGGGATGTTGATAAGGAAGAGCCAGTGCCAGGAAGTGATCGAAAGGATCCAGCCTGCCAGGGATGGGCCCGCGGCAGTGGCTATGGATATGAACATGGCATTGAGGGCCAGACCTCTTCCGAGGATATTGCGAGGATAGATCACGCGGGTCAAGGCAACATTCACACTCATTACTCCCGCAGCTCCTATAGCCTGGATACCTCTTGAAAACATTAGAATTGAAAAGGATCTTGAGGCAGCACACATAAAAGAACCGAGGGTGAATATCACCAACCCGGTCAGAAAGTTTCTTCGATAACTAAATTGGTCGCCGATCGAAGCAAGCGGCAGTAGGAGCATCACAATTATTAGCTGATAAATAGTCACCAGCCACACCGTGGCAGACTCCGTCACATTAAAATCCTTGCTGATCACCGGAAGAGCCACATTCACAAGCGACACGTCCAGGACAGTCATCACCAGCAGAATGATTATGGAGGTGATGGCCACATATTTTCGCAGGTCGAGTTTCGGCGACGTCACCATTCGAAGGCTACGAAGGCTCCAAGCGACTGAAGGGTGATATTATTATTGTAGTTATACCAATAATTGGAGGTCAGAAGTTTATATCTTACTCCTACATCTACGGCCTGACGAGGATTCTTTTTGTTGCATGGCACCCTGAATCCTATCGATGGGTCAAGAAAGAAATACTCACGATTCGTGAGCCATCCGTCGCCTATCGCTATTGCCCTGTTGGTGAGCAGGAATGAGCATCCTACCCTTAGATTGAGGAAGAAAGAGATATTGGAACTGTTGCCATTTGCTATCAAAAAACGGAAATCGGCAAAGAGGGGCAGCATCGGTGCTGTAGTGGTGATCGCAGGATTATTAGCCGGCGGAGTTCCTTCTCCCCAATGGCTCCCCTTATGGCTTAACAGGAGATCAAAACCGAGTCCGGCTCCCATATAAAACCAATTATTGTATTGATATCCCTGGGAAGTGCTAATCTCAATGAAATCTCCGTTATATTTCCCCAAAGTGTGGGAATATCCTGCATCCACATATCCCTTATAACGCCCTGAACCGGAGAGAGCGGGAGATATTACGGAACGAAGAGTGTTGATTGCCTCATACACCTGTGCATTGACACCGAGCGGTGCCAATGCAATAATAATCAAGAGGGTTGCGATAATTTTTTTCATATCGCAAATTTACATTTTTTCATTGGCCTTCACAAGGGGGATCAAATCGCCGTAGCCTTCCTTCTGCATGTCGGCCAACGGTATGAATTTCAGTGATGCGCTGTTTATGCAATATCTGAGGCCTCCTTTGTCGGCCGGTCCGTCGTTGAATACATGTCCGAGATGGGAATCGCCGCTCTTGCTCCTCACCTCTATACGCTGCATACCATGGGAATTATCCATATATCCTTTCACCACATCGGCGCTGATCGGCTTCGAAAAAGCCGGCCATCCGCAACCACTCTCAAACTTGTCGGTGGAAAGGAAAAGGGGTTCACCTGTGACTATGTCTACATAAATTCCGGGACGAAATTCCTTGTCATATTCATTAGCGAAAGGCCGTTCGGTGGCAGCATTCTGAGTTACCTGATACTGAAGAGCTGTCAATTTGTTGCGTAATTCCTTATCGGATGGTTTGGTGTAAGTTCTTTCAAGGCTCCCCTGATTTTGGGCATTTTCCACGGATTCTGCCGCCTCCTTGTCAATCAGGGTGGTATCTCTCACTTCTCTTGCCAGTTTGAAAAGTCCGGGGTTGATGTGACAATAGCCACCGGGGTTCTTGTCAAGATAATCCTGATGATAATCTTCCGCAGGATAGAAATTTTTGAGCGGTGCCACTTCTATTGCAAGTGGCTTACTGTAGTTTCTCTGCAATTGCGACAGGCTCTCCTCAATTACGGGGCGTTCGGATGCATCGGTGTAATAAATACCTGTGCGATATTGTGTGCCACGGTCATTCCCCTGCTTGTTTAGAGAAGTAGGATCGATCGTTTTGTAATAAAGACTCAAGAGGAAAGGCAGAGAAATCTCCTTGGGATTATAGACCACCTTCACGGTTTCTGCGGCTCCGGTACGCCCGGTGCAAACCTCCCTGTAGGTAGGATTCGGCACATTACTGTTGGCATAACCCACTTCAGCTTCTATAACTCCATGCACCATACTTAAAAAATGTTCCGTTCCCCAGAAACAGCCGCCGGCAAGGTAGATGGTATTCATATCTCTTTTTTCCATATCAGTAGTATTTTTATTGATTAATGATTCTGTTTGTATTGAGTCTAACTGTGCCGGGGAGCTGCCGTTCCCTCTGGCAGTGCAGGAACCCAACGACAATATACAGGCCAAAGCAAGTCCATAAGATATCCTTCTTTTCATATCGATAGCTTTTTTACGATAATTAAACAATTAAAACTTCTCATAGGTTTATTTTCAGGATAATTTCTATAATTTTGCACTTATGAAAAAAGGATTTTTTATAGGGAATCTGTGTATTCTGATAGCCGTGATATTCTGGGGTGTAAACGTATCCGTCACTAAAGCCCTGATACCGGAATGGATGACAGCCTACGGCATTATCATCGTGCGTCTCGTGGGTGGTGCAATTCTGATGTGGCTCACCTCTTTATTCATGAAATGCGCGAAAATACAGAAGGGTGATTGGCTTAAACTAATCCTCGGTGGCGCCATTGGGCTCTTTCTTTTCATTTTCCTCTTCATTCTTTCGCTCAAGTACGGTAATCCTATAGATATCTCGATCATTATGACTCTCCCCCCGGTGTTTGTAATACTGATGGGAGTCATTTTCCTCAAGCAACGTCCCTATTGGCTCGAATATGTCGGGGTGGTGGTAAGTTTCATAGGAGCTGCCATCGTGATTCTGGGTGGTGGGATCCATCATGAGGGAACACACGAAGCAATACATCATTACACAGCCAAAGGGAACCTCATAGGCGATATCCTCGCCATTGTCTCCACTATCTGCTATGCTTTCTATCTTGTGATACTCGAAGGGCCTACGAAGACCTACAAACCTATCACAATGCTCCGCTGGGTATTTCTCTTCTCCGCTATCCCGGCCCTTGTGCTGATACCCTTCGCCACCCACCAACCGATATTCCACACCGCCAAGGCGGTGCCCTGGATTGAAATCGCCTTTATACTTTTCTGCGTCACATTCATTGCTTATTTCCTGGTGGAGCCGGCCATAAAATATATCGGGTCGGAACTCGTTTCGATATATCAGTATCTCCTGCCTGTGTTCGCCACTATCTCCGCTGTCCTTATGGGACTTGCAAAGCTCCATTGGTTGCAGGTGGTGGCAATGGGAATTATAGTCGTAGGAATGATTTGCACAAATATAGGGAAGAAATACAGAAAACAGTCTACTACTAACGACGTGGCTCAAAGTGCCGTCACCCCATCTACTCCTACTGCATCTTCCACATCCAATTAAAACGAAAATGAGCCTCCGAGAAGAGACATTGGCACGCTACATTGAGCCCCTGCGAGAAGGGGGATCGCTCCCGGCACTGGCTGAAGCCTCCGACGGATTTAAATATGTGGTAAAGTTAAAGGGAGCAGGCCATGGAGCCAAGAGCCTTGTGGCGGAATTAGTCGGAGGATTGGTAGCCAAAGCTTTCAAGTTTAAGGTACCGGAACTTGTGTTTCTTGATTTGAGTCATCTTTTCGGCATCACCGAACCGGACCGGGAGATTCAGGACCTCCTGAGAAAATCGGAGGGGAAAAATCTCGGTCTACATTTTTTGGAAGGAGCTTTCACATTCGACCCTGCCGTAAATGAAATCGACAGTCTCACTGCATCAAAGATAGTCTGGCTCGACGCTTTCCTTGAAAATGTAGACAGAAGCAGACAAAATCCCAATATGATGATTTGGCAACGGGAATTATGGCTGATCGACCATGGAGCATCGCTCTATTTTCATCACTCCGGCAGAGATGCAGCCGAGGCAGCCCTGGATCCTTTTCCATATATCCGCAATCATGCGCTGCTTCCGAAAGCCGACCGACTGGAAGAGGCCGACAAACTTATGCGTCAGGCCATAACACCGCGCACACTCAGTAAGATTGTAGATCAAATTCCCGATGAATGGTTGATTGAGGAAGGTATTGAGAAGTCACCAAAAGAAATTAAAGAAGATTATAAATTGTTTCTGACAAAAAGACTTGCCAACTCAAATATTTTCACGCAACAGGCAATTTATGAAAGAGGGCAAGGACCTTATGTTTCACCTTTAAGGGGTACATGGGTGTAGTTTAGCCATAGCCCGATAAAAGCAATTCAATAAATTTCTTATGGAAGTTCCCGACAAATGGCTCTATGAATACTGCATGGTGAGATATCTCCCCAAAGCGGAGCGTGGGGAATTTGTAAATATCGGACTGCTAATGATGTGTAAGCGTCAAAAATGGCTGAAAGGGAGAATCCTTCTGAATCCGGAAAAACTTCGAGCAATCCATCCGGGGCTTGACATAGAGAATCTCCAACGGCAGGCAGCATTGTTTGAGAGAACTGATGTGCCGGGCAGAGAGCTTCCGGTTGAAGAGAAATACCGGTGGTTGTCGGCCGAAAAGAGTGCTTGTCTGAGGGTCTCGCCGTCACATCCGGCCATGTTGCCTCCTCAAGCTGTGGCTGATAAGACTGCTGAGGATGCTCTTGCCTCCGAATTCGACCGCCTCTTCAACGCTCTGGTAAAATAGTTTTGAATTCGGCCAGACTGCTTCTTATAGAAGGGTTATTCTCAAAATCTTTGAGTGAATCCCGTTTTAAACCCTTCTCAAATTTTGGTTAAAAATCAGATCCCCCGGTCTTAATCAGACAATGGTTATGCCTTTCTCCTGAAGCAGCTGCATGGCCAGCTCACGAAGCTTGAACTTCTGAATCTTCCCGCTTCCCGTCAATGGGAATTCATTAACAAAGAAGATGTATTTCGGTATTTTGTAGCGGGCTATCTGATCCTTGCAATAGTCCTTGATATCAGATTCCTGTAGAGTGCAACCTTCATTAAGCATTATGAAGGCACCGACACATTCCCCGTATTTCTTCGACGGGATTCCCACCACCTGCACGATCTTCACGGCCGGAAGAGTCTGAAGGAAGGTTTCTATCTCACTCGGATAAATATTTTCACCCCCACGGATAATCATATCCTTGATTCTCCCGGTGATACGGAAATTACCGTTTTCATCCTTATAGCCTAAATCTCCGGAATGAAGCCAATTATTTTTGTCTATTAGCTGAGCAGTGGCTTCCGGATCATTGTAGTAACCGAGCATATTGTTGTAACCACGGTTGCACATTTCCCCTTCCACTCCGACAGGACATTCATTACCATCGGGGTCGAGCACTTTCACTTCACAATGCTCGAATTCACGACCTACGGTGTGGAACCTCACCTCTTCCGGATCGTCCCACCGCGACTGGGTCATGCCAGGAGAAGCCTCAGTGAGGCCATATTCGCTCGTTACAATCATGTGCATTTTGCTCTCCACTTCCTGCATCAATGGCACCGGACAGAGCGCCCCGGCCATGATTCCTGCATGAAGACTTTGAAGATTGAAAATGTCGAACATCGGATGGTTAAGCATACTGATATACATTGTGGGCACCCCATAGAGCGATGTGCATTTTTCCTTATGTATACAAGCCAAGACGAGTAGCGGTTCGAACCTTTCCACAATCACCATAGTGCAACCATGCACAACACAATTCAGCACACCCAACACAAGTCCGAAACAATGGAACAATGGCACGCAGACACAAAGCTTAGTGTCTTGAGTGAAATTAAGATGCACTCCTGTGAGATAGCCGTTATTGCAGATTCCGTAATGGGAGAGTGTGGCTCCTTTCGGAAATCCGGTGGTGCCGCTCGTATATTGGATATTGATGGCGTCATAACAGTTGCAGGCATCCTTAGCCTTCTGATATTCCTCTTCAGGCAATCCCCACCCCATCGTCATCAGTTCATAGACCGTATACATGCCTCGATGAGGCTCTGAACCGAGATGAATCACACTTTTCATCTTCGGCAACTTATTGCTGTGAAGCTCCCCTCGCTCCTGGAATTTAAGTTCGGGAAGGATCTTATAGGTCATGTCGAGAAAATTGTTTTCCTTCTCATGGTCGATGATACAGAGCACCTCCATATCCGACTTTCTCATAAGATCCTCAGCCTCAAACATCTTGAAGTTGGTGTTGACCGTAATCGTGATAGCCCCGATTTTCGAGCAGGCAAAAAACATAGTTACCCAATCGGGCACATTACTTGCCCAGATACCTACATGAGTGCCTTTTTTCACCCCTATTTGCATGAGACCTTTGGCAAGACGGTCTACACGGTCGTTAAATACTTTAAAGGTCCACCTCAGATCTCTATCCGAAAAAACAATATACTCTCTGTCGGGAGTTTCCTGAGCCCAATATTCGAGCCATTGCCCTATCGTTTTTTCCGATAATTCTGTCATGTATTGTGCCATGATATCTTTTTGAAAAGAAATTATAAATCGAAAACGCGACAAGAATCGAGCAGCTTAGTAATTTCCTGTCGGTCCATATCCTTTCCTATGAATACAATCTTCTGCATCCTGTCACCATAGACAGGGTCCCAATCCTTCATTAGGCCCGGTTCTCTGGCCATAAGTTGCTCAAGTTCACCCTGCGGCGCCGTAGCATACCAACGTCCCGCTTCAGTCAGCTTCTTCTGCACCCCGGCCTGTTCGAAGAGATAAGACATATCGGTCTGATCGGCAAAATAACATATCCCTTTTGCGCGTATTATGCTTTCAGGCCATTTCTTTCCGACAAACCAGTCGAATTTATTTATATCGAAAGGCTCACGACGATAATAGACGAATGTGGATATACCATATTCCTCCGTCTCTCCTCCCTCGTGGTGATGGTGATGATGGTGGTGATGACACACTCCATGCTCATGATCACAATCTGAATGATCTTCGTGGTCGTGATCCTGATGATGATGTTCATGATCATGGTCGTGATGATGGTGTCCATGGTCATGATGGTCATGGTCGTGATGATGATGATGCTCGAGCTCTTTCTCCTCTTCCTCTATTTCTTCAAGTGGTTTTTCGATCTGTTGTATCCAGGTGGCTGAGGTAACAGTCTTCTCGTAATCGAAGAGATGGGTGTCAAGTATCCTATCGAGATCTATATCGCAATAGTCACATTCTATTATCTCAGCTTTAGGCTGGATAGCTCTTACAGTGTCCTTTATTTCTTTCAGTTCCCCCGCAGTCACGTCTGATTTCTTGTTCAGCAATATGATATTGCAGAACTCTATCTGCTGAATCACAAGATTCTCGATATCCTCTTCGGCTATCTTTCCGGACTTCAACCTGCTTCCATTCTCGAATTCACTTTGGAGACGCAGAGCGTCAACCACCGACACGATAGCGTCGAGACGGGGTTCCGCTTCTTTGGTCAGGTCGGGCGCAGCCAGAGGCATCGAGCAAAGAGTGCGGGCAATAGGTTCAGGCTCGCAGATGCCGGAAGCTTCGATCACTATGTAATCGAAATTCTGCTTCATAAGATCAGACACCTGTTTCATTAGGTCGTTCTGAAGAGTGCAGCAGATACATCCGTTCTGAAGAGCCACAAGAGAATCGTCATTGCTGCTGACCACTCCCCCCTTGGCAATAAGTTCGGCATCGATGTTCACTTCGCCGATATCATTAACTATAACAGCGAATTTTATGCCTTTGCGGTTATTTAATATCCTGTTAAGAAGCGTGGTCTTCCCGCTTCCCAGATAACCGGTGAGCAACAGCACCGGCACTTTCTTCCTATCCATGATATCAATTGTTCAGATAACTTTTTGCCAGCTCCGGATTCCGTTGTGCCTCCGATAGTTTTATAGGCAATTCTTTCATATCCGTAACCTTAGCGCCCGGTATGATACTGTTTTTAAGTTGCTCAAGACTTGGAGTCTCAGGCAATTCGGAATATTGAGCAAAAGTATATTTAGTGAAGACAGAGTTTGGACCGATACCCTGGCAATTGAGCCACCAACCGTCACCAAGTGATATAGGTTTTGAATCGGCAGTGATATCTGTGGGAGCCGGGAAATAGGTAAGTTCACCGGAAGGAGACAGCGTCACCGCCACATTGTCGGCAAAATCGCCACTCATACGGAACACTGTTGCATTAGGGAGATATTTGAGTGGACCTCCTGAAATCTCCGGAGCTCTAAAGGGTCCTCCCGGAATCTCTTGCATCTCTCCGGCCCTATCTTTATCGGATATCCGTACTGTAGTTTTCATAGATTTTTCTCCTTCACTGTAGCTGTAGGTTCCTTTATGTGCGCAAGAAGCCATCAATGCCACGACAGTTATTCCTAAAATAAATCTCTTCATATTGTTTTTGTTATATGCACTGTGATTTCAATGCAGTGTTGTTAATAGTTTTTTCTATTTATTATAGCACACGGCCATCCTGATAAGCCTGGGCCGTAAAAACTATAAATGCCTTGATTGCAAAATTAAAAAAAAAACATGGCTTGACAAAAAGTAAATTATTACATCATAAATAAGGGCTAATTGACTGAAACTACGCAATATAAGTCATTTATCTCAAATCAATTAGAGGTTTAAAATTAAAAAATATATATCATTTGGAAAGATAGGGAACACAACCCTTACAATTCACGCAAATGAGTTAAGATATGGAACGATAATTGCCGTATTTGAAATTATTTACAAGTTTTTAGTATTTTTGTCCTGTATTTGTATATTGTTGTTGAATGTCAAGCCGATTAAAGTTTATAGCGTCTTTCATAATCTGGATACTGTTGTTTTCGGTTTATACTTTTGCCGAAAACTTAGATATTACCGGCAATTGGCACTACCGGCTGTTGGGAGCACCCCCCTCTATTCCGGGTGAAGGCAGCATCATGATGCCTAATACTTTGGACAACGCCCATAAATCCATCTATACACCTAAAACAGACAACACCGATCAGCTTCGTCATGAATTTTCTTTTATTGGCGAAGCCATCTATTCTAAAGAGATTAATATCCCTGAAGATTGGGAGGGTAAGGAAATTTCTCTCATTCTTGAAAGGACCAAACCTACTCGTCTTCGGATTGATGGCAAAGAAACCGGAATAAACTCAAGAATTTCATCCCCGCAAATTTATGACCTCACAGAATTCCTGATACCCGGGAAACATACCTTTGAAATAATCGTAAACAATGCAGATTCAATCCCGCCGATTGTTGCAAGGAGTTCACACGCTGTATCCGAATCAACTCAAACCAACTGGAACGGTATTTTAGGAGATATGCTTCTACGGGCCGAAGATAAATTCCGGATAAAATCGGTGAGTTTGGATGATAGCGACTTAGAAAAAGGTGTGGTTATATATGTCCGGTTCTCTTCTCCGGCTTCCGAGTCCGGTAATACTGTAGAACTCGAATGGAAATCTGAAAAATACATGAAGGAGGTGCCGGAAAATGCGGAATGGGTGGAATTCTTAATTCCGGTAGATAAGGATGACCTTTGGAGCCACAGGAATCCGAAATTACACCCGCTTAATTTTCGGATGTTCGGTCCGAAAGGAAGCCACAGGCAGAATTACGAAATAACAGCCGGTTTTAGAAATTTTTCTCAAAACGGAGAAAATTTCACCATTAACGGCCACCCCGTCTTTCTTCGGGGCACTGTAAATGCCGCCGTTTTCCCACTCACCGCCTATGCTCCTCTCGACTATAAAAGTTGGGAAGATTATTTCTCCACACTTCAGCAATATGGGTTAAATCATGTCAGATTTCATTCCTGGACTCCACCAGAAGCTGCATTTGAAGCTGCTGATAAACTCGGATTCTATATCATGGTGGAATTGCCAATTTGGGGAGAACTTGACAGAGATTTAATTTTCCATAACCGGTTTCTCAAAGAGGAGCTTGCCGGGATTATGGAAGCGTATGCCAATCATCCCTCCTTTGTGATGTTTTCCCCCGGTAATGAACTATGGGGCGATATATCACTTATGGGAGATTATATGAAAGCAGCAAGAACGGCAAATCCAAGAATTTTATCGACCTATGGCTCCAATGTCTATCTGGGAATGAACGGGCAGTTAGGTGAGGAAGACTTTATGGTCAGTGCCAAAACTAAAGATGACGTCTCGGGACATGTGAGGGGGTCGTTCTCATTTGCCGATGCTCCTTCAGGGGGCCATTTCAATTCTCAATATCCATCTAACAATTCCGACTTCCGGGAGGCCACAAAGAATCTTACGGTTCCTCTGATATCACATGAAGTGGGCCAATATCAGTCTTATCCCGATTTTTCGGAAATACAGAAGTATAAGGGCAGTCTAAAACCGGATAACCTTGAGGAATTTTCAAAGCGTGCCCACGAAGCAGGCATATTGCGAAAAAACACACAGTTTGCAGACGCCTCAGGCAAATGGGCCGCGAAGCTTTACAAAGCAGAAATGGAAATGGCAACCCGTACTCCGGGGCTTGGAGGCTACCAACTTTTCGGAATCCAGGATTATCCAGGACAAGGCACCGCACCGGTGGGCATACTTGACCCTTTCATGGAGTCGAAAGGTTTCATTTCTCCAAAGGAATGGCGCCAATCATCTTCCGATTTAATGATTATCGCAGAGCTGCCGAGATTCACTTTTGAAACGGGTGAAAAAGCGGAAATCCCGGTAAAGCTCGTCAATTACACCGGTAACCCTGATGAAATAAGCAAGATAAAGTGGTCTACCCCTTTTGCATCCGGAGAGCTTGTCACTCCCGCCGGGTCCGGTCTTTTGGATGCAGGCATGATAGAATTGGAAATGGCATCACTGAAATCTCCGGAGATGATGTCGCTTATTTTGGAAACGGAAGATGGCAAGGCTGAAAATAAATATGATTTCTGGATTTATCCCAAAGAGATGAAGAAAGTTGCCAAGGTGGTTGTCACTCAAAATATGGATGAGGCACTAAATTCTCTGAAGGAAGGAGGCAGGGTCATCCTAATGCCAGACTCAGCCTCTATTGCTTCCGCAAGTATTGACCCTCTTTTCACCACCGATTTCTGGAACTACAGGATGTATCGAACCATCTGTGAAGAAATGCATCAGAAACCCTCTCCAGGCACATTAGGTCTTTTGATCGACAAAAATCATCCCTCCCTGTCGAAATTCCCCACCGAGAACCACACCGACTGGCAATGGTTTGCCTTGATAAGCAACTCCCGTCCGCTGATTATTGACAGGTTGCCGAAAAACTTCGACCCTATTGTAGAGGTAATTGATAATGTGGAGAGAAATTTCCGTCTCGCCTTGATGTTGGAGTGCAATGTAGGAAAAGGAAAACTTATGATTGTAAGTGTCGACCCGGAAAAAGCAGGCAACTATCCGGAGGGCCGATGGTTTATCCAATCATTAAAAGAATATATGGCCGGCAAGAATTGCAAGCCAACAATAACTCTGACACCGGAACAAGTAGTCAATCTCTTGACAAAACCATCGAATGCAAGACTGATAAAGGAGCTGAAAAACGAAACTTTTAAAGGTTTCTTATAGTAAACTTAGATTCTTTCCGTTAAGGGAAATATTCCTAATAAGAAACCAGTTCACTCCTGTTTGGTTTAATACCTCCTGTTTATATACAAATTAGAGTATTAACCAAACTTTGAAATTTTTCTAAGTTGAGGTTCGTTAAGAATCTTTATCCTGCGACCATCCACCAATATTAGTTTTTCGGCCACGAAAGACGTTAGGGTCCTAATAGCATTTGAAGTAGTCATATTAGAAAGATTTGCCAGATCTTCACGACTCATGTAAATCTTCAATGTTGCTTCATCATCTTCAAGCCCGTAATTATCTTCTAAAAGCAACAAAGCGTCGGCTAGGCGCCCCCTGATATGCTTCTGAGTCAGATTCACAATCTTTGTGTCCGAACCTCCAAGGTTTCTTGCAAGTTCATGGATAAAAAACATCGCAAGATCATTGTTGCTCCTTATAATTCTCTCTACCACAGCCATGGGGACACTTCCCAGTGTAGACGCTTCCAGGGCTGCGCAAGATGAAACATAATTTTCACCCGCAAAATAGGCTCGATATCCAAAATATTGCACCGGACGGTAAAGGCGAAGGATCTGCTCACGGTCACCAACTCCGTTTTTATACATTTTTACTTTCCCCTTGATCAGACACCATAGATTTTCGGGCTCTTCATGCTCGGCATATATGATTTGTCCTTTCTTATATTGCTGCACTGTGAAATTATCTGTTATAAGCCTTTTTTCATCAGGCTTCAACACTTCCCAGATGTCGGCCATCTCTTTACTGACCACCTGTTCAAGGGTGCTTTTCTTCAACATTACTGATCCTTTATTTTAGATACCTTTTTGGGCATTTTATGTTTCAAAACACAAATTTACAACATTTTTGTTAAATTAAGCAAATTATCTCACAAAAATTGACAGAATTAAAAAGATGAGCCCAAATTCATATTTTAGACTCATCCTTATATTGGGTAAAAAATTTTTCTTAATAATTTCCTGATGTAGATCTGTTAATCAAGTTCCTGGAGATTGGTGTTGGCATAGGAACCGGTAAAAGATCCCTCATATATTCCGGCTACAGTAAAATTGATTGTAGCCCATGTAAGATCTGCGTTGGTGGTCTTAAATTCTATATTGTTTATAGTAAACGATGGATAAGGGGTGACCTCATTCCCTTCCAAAATCCCGGGAATTACGTCTTTACCGGAGACTGTGATAACACCGTTATCATAATTCACATCCAGGTCTTCAATTATAATATCTTTCTTGGGCTCCTGTTCCACAGATGTGAATTTTGCTTGATACATTATCATTTTAGCCTTATTAGGGGTCTTCGTTACATCTATACCCAACTGATAATATATAGTTTCGGTGGAATAAGTCTGAACCTCACCTTTATAAGGATACCGGGTTTCGGTAGTGCCCTTAAAGAAAGTAACAGGCTGGAAAGTCTTTACTTCGTAGGAATCATTATATGTGTAACTTGCCACAACAACATTTCCGGGATTATTATAAGTAGGGGCGATTCCATAATACTGTGGATAATTAAAATAGGGGGTCAACAGGAAATTGGCGTTGCTTATATTTGCATCGGATGATTTTACATCTGTGAAATTAGCATACCACATATTTGTGAAATAGGGCTGATCCACTGTCTTAAAGCTCAGCGTATTGTTATTTATTGATAGATTCTTTGCCTCTATGACCCCATGCTGTACGGGGTCTTCGACTACGAGATCAAAAATATATTGCCCGCTGGAAGCATAGCT
>JAFLTR010000051.1 GCA_022509205.1 Muribaculaceae bacterium
GTCATGCTAAAGGAAAGGCACGTCTGGCCAGTTACGACCGCTTGCTCAATCAAGACCAGAAGGAGCGTGAGGAGAAACTTGAAATCTTTATCCCCAATGGTCCGCGCCTTGGCAACAAGGTGATAGAGGCAAAGAATCTCGCCAAGGCGTTCGGTGAGAAAAATCTTTTCGAAGACCTCAATTTCATGCTCCCGCCCAACGGTATAGTAGGAGTCATCGGTCCAAACGGTGCCGGTAAAACAACTCTCTTTAAGCTAATAATGGGATTGGAAAAACAAGACAAAGGTACCTTTGAAGTTGGCGAAACGGTTAAAATTGCCTATGTCGACCAGAATCATAAAGACCTTGATCCTGAGAAAACAGTCTATGAGGTGATTTCCGGTGGTGTGGAATCTTTCAGAATGGGTGGTCGTGATATGAATGCTCGTGCGTATCTCTCAAAATTCAATTTCACCGGTGCTGATCAAGAGAAGAAGATCGGTGTGCTTTCCGGTGGTGAAAGAAACCGTCTACATCTCGCAATGGCGCTTAAGGAAGAGGGAAATGTGATTCTCCTTGACGAACCCACTAATGATATCGATGTTAATACTCTCCGCGCACTCGAAGAAGGTCTTGAAGATTTCGCCGGTTGTGCTGTAGTAGTGAGTCACGACAGATGGTTCCTTGACAGAATTGCAACTCATATTCTGGCATTTGAAGGCGACAGTCAGGTCACCTTCTATGAAGGAAGCTACTCTGACTACGAGGAATTCAAGAAGAAAAGAGACGGGGATGTAACACCTCATAGAATAAGATATAGAAAACTTGTATAAGTCGTCATGGCCTTCGAAATCGAGCATAAATACCTTGTGGTTAATGATCTTTACAAGGATATGGCTATGGGAAAGGTGGAAATACGTCAAGGTTATCTCAACCGTAATCCCGATAGGATTGTTAGAATCCGAACCGTCGGAGAAAAAGGGTTCCTGACGGTTAAGAGCCGTAATCACGGCGCTAAAAGACTTGAATTCGAATATGAGATACCGGAATCAGACGCTAAGGAAATTTTGAAGCTTGCAGAACCGGGGATAGTTGAAAAGACTCGATATCTCGTCCCTTTTGACGGATTTATCTGGGAAGTGGATGAATTTCATGGCTCATTACAAGGAGTGACAGTAGCTGAAGTGGAATTGCCTGACACCGACCGGGACTATCCTAAGCCACCCTTCGTAGGTAAGGACATCACCGGGAATCCATCCTATTACAATTCAAATTTGAGTATCTGAAACATCCCGGGCAAATGTTCGGGATTGTGCACGAAGATTGAGAACTTGAAGGAATCCTTCAAGTTCTGATTTTATGTGTTCCAATTTTTTGATGATCTCCAATCTCTTGGAAATGTTTTTACGATTATGGGCGAGATATTCTTTTGCTGCCTCGATCTTTAGCCCCTTTGTATATAATAGATAATAAATTATTTCTAATAGTTCCAGGTCAGCAGGCGTATAATACCTTTGGTTATGTGGAGTCCTATGAGGTTGTAGATCCGGAAATTCAGTTTCCCAGAAACGTAAAGTGGATTGTGGTATCTCTAAAATTTCCGACACCTCCTTGATCTTATAACGTAACTTAGTGAATCTGCTCTCCATAATCAGTCCATTACATGTCCGGCATTTTCAGCTATTTGGATCATTTCATAATATTCTTCGGGGGTAAGATCCATAAAGTAGAAATTCACGGGATTTTGGGCAATATTCTTATACCGAACTTCATAATGCAAGTGAGGTCCGGTGGATTTTCCTGTAGACCCAACTTTCCCGATCAATTGTCCTCGTTTCACCTCTTCACCGGGACGCACAAGAATCTCACTTAGATGAGCATAACGTGTTACGTAGTTATAACCATGGTTAATGTCAACACAATTCCCGTAACCTTTCTCACGCCCCGCTATAGAAACTATTCCATCTCCGGTGGCAAACACGTCAGTGCCTTGTGCAGCAGCGAAATCAAGGCCTTCATGAAATTTTGATGATCCATATATAGGGTCTACCCGGTATCCGTAGCCTGAAGACATGGTATAATCCGCAATATTAATTGGCAAAACAGATGGTATATGAGCAAGACGGTCTTGCTGGTTGCCCAAAGCCTCCTCCAGTTGATCGAAACTTTGTAGTTGTGAATATATTCTTTTCTCAAGCAGATTCATCCGTTTCGATAGTTGATCCACCAATTGTGAATCTGAGAGTCGGGAAAGTTGGCTGTATCTGTTTTCATGTTCTATTCCGGAAATACGTCTTGACTCGCTTGCAGGGTCGAGTTGCATCATTACCCTATAAAAATTATCGTCGCGTTCCTCCATACGGTCCATAACGTCGAGCATATTATCAAGACGTGCCGTTATCACTCCATATTGAGATTTCAAACGTTTATTCTCTGCCATAAGATTCTTCTCTGTAGGAGTGGCGAAAACATAGCTGAATAAGACGATGAAAAGTGCTGCAAGAATAATAGAAACAAGACTTATTTTCATGCCTGATGTGAACCGGTCTTTCATTGAGGGGAAATACCGTTCGAAATTGTCAGTCTCGGGATTATATTTATAGAAAATATGTCGGGCCATCTTAAGCTTTATGCTACCCAGTTTTTACGCTTTGCAAATTTATCCTATTTTGGCTAATTTTGCAATTATATAAAGAGATGACGCTAAGAATTAAAAATAACTTAATATAATGGCAAGTACAACTAAATCAGCAAAAGAGATAAGAGATTCATTCAAGGATTTTTTCGAAAAGAAAGGTCATAAGATAGTGCCTTCAGCACCCATGGTGATTAAAGATGATCCTACATTGATGTTCACAAATGCAGGTATGAATCAGTTCAAGGATATTATTCTCGGAAATCGTAAAGCTGATTCCAAAAGGGTTGCCGACAGTCAGAAATGTTTACGGGTATCGGGGAAACATAACGATCTTGAAGAAGTTGGACATGACACCTATCATCACACAATGTTTGAGATGCTTGGCAATTGGTCGTTTGGCGATTATTTCAAGAAGGAAGCTATAGACTGGGCATGGGAATACCTTGTTGACGTTTTAGGTCTTGATCCTGACAGGCTTTATGCTACAGTTTTTGAAGGATCACCTTCAGAAGGGCTTGGGAAAGACACAGAAGCACAGGAAATTTGGGAAAGCCATCTTCCTTCCTCTCACATCATCGACGGTAATAAGCATGATAATTTTTGGGAAATGGGCGACACGGGTCCCTGCGGTCCTTGTAGCGAAATTCATATTGACCTTCGATCAGATGAAGAAAGAAAAGCTGTTGATGGAGCGTCTCTCGTCAACAAAGATAATCCGCAAGTAATCGAGATATGGAATCTCGTTTTCATGCAATATAACCGCAAGGCCGACGGAAGCCTTGAACCATTGCCGGCTAAAGTTATCGACACCGGTATGGGTTTCGAACGTCTTTGTATGGCTCTCCAGGGTAAAAAATCCAATTATGACACCGATGTCTTCACTCCAATAATTAATGAGATCTCAGAGATTTCCGGAATGAAGTATGGCCAAGATCCAAAAGTGGATGTAGCTATGAGAGTAGTCGCCGATCATATCCGTACAATAGCATTTTCTATTGCCGACTCCCAACTTCCGGGAAATGCAAAGGCTGGATATGTGATTAGGCGAATTTTACGTAGAGCTGTGAGATATGCTTATACTTTCCTGAATAGAAAGGAAGCTACGCTTTATCTGTTGGTTGACCGCCTTGTTAAAGAAATGGGCGAAGCATATCCTGAACTTAAAGCACAGAAGGAATTAATCCGGAAAGTTATTAAGGAAGAGGAAGAAACTTTCCTCAGGACTCTTGATAATGGCATAAAACTTCTGGAAACCCTTATTAAAGAAGCGGAAGAAAAAGGCGAGAAAGAGATTTCCGGAAAAGACGCTTTCACTTTATATGACACTTACGGCTTCCCGCTTGACCTTACACAACTTATTCTTCGAGAACATGGAATGAGTCTAAATCAGGAAGAATTTGATTCAGAGATGTCAAAGCAGAAGGAAAGAGCGAGAAACGCAGCTTCCATGGACACCGGTGATTGGGTAATCATAAGAGATGGAGAACAGGAATTTGTAGGATATGACCTCACAAGCACCCCTACTTCCATTCTTAGATATAGAAAAGTAAAACAGAAAGGGAAGGAATTCTATCAGATCATTCTTTCCAAGACACCTTTCTATGCTGAAATGGGTGGTCAGGTAGGAGATAGAGGTAAACTGGTATCCCATTCCGGTGAAGTGATCGAAGTAAAAGACACAAAACGCGAAAATAATATAGGAGTCCATATAGTCGACAAGATCCCTTCAAGACCTGAAGAGGAGTTCACTGCCGTTATAGATGAAACTGCTCGTGCAGCCACTTCGGCTAACCACTCTGCTACACATCTCCTCCATGAGGTGCTCCGCGAAGTGCTCGGTAACCATGTTGAGCAAAAAGGATCCTACGTTTCTCCCGAGGTCTTGAGGTTTGACTTTTCCCACTTCCAGAAATTGACTCCGGAGGAAATTAGGGAAGTAGAACATCGTGTCAATGCTCGTATCCGTATGGCAATGCCGCTTGAAGAGGAGCGTGAATTGCCAATCGAAGATGCAAAAAAGATGGGGGCTATAGCTCTATTTGGTGAAAAGTATGGCGATAAGGTGAGGGTTGTAAAATATGGTTCTTCAGTTGAATTTTGTGGAGGAACCCATGTTCAGAACTCCGGGAATATCGGGATGGTGAGGATTCTATCGGAAAGTTCCATTGCCGCCGGTATCCGCAGAATAGAGGCCGTTTCGGCAGCCGGTGTGGAAAATGTGTTGGATTCTTTGCAAGATACTATGCGCCAACTATCCTCTTTCTTCGGAAATTCTTCCAACCTCCAAGGAGCGGTGGAGAAAGCGGTGAAAGAAAATGCCGATTTGAAAAAACAGGTGGATGAATTCATGGAAGAGAGGATAAAATCTCTCACTCGGGAAGTAGTGGCTTCAGCCAAGGAGATAAATGGTATAAAGATTTGCAGTCTGAAGGGGGAACGACTCCCGGACGTAGTAAAAAACATTGCTTTCAATGTAAGGAAAGAATCTCCGGAACAAACAGTATTTATTGGCGCCACTAAACAAGGGGACAAACCATTGCTAACTGTTTCTTTAACCGATGATTTGGTTAAAAACGGACTAAATGCTTCTACTATAGTAAGGGATGCTGCCAAAGCTATAAAGGGAGGAGGTGGAGGTCAGCCATTTCTTGCTCAGGCTGGCGGCAAGGATATCGATGGTCTTTCTGCAGCCTACGACAAGATACTTGTAGCCGCAACGCAATAAAGTTTTCTTTCATTCGGGTAAACCATGGCCTCTCTCACTTGTCTAAAAATAAAAAAAGGAAGAGTTATGAAAGTTCTGAAATTTTTTACCCTTATATGTTTAGCATTCGCCTCCGTTAATGCTGTTTATGGTGTTGATTATGTGGCAGTGGCTAAAAATGGCAACGTTTATGATGAGGCAAATGCCAAATATATCACAGTAAATCAAGACAATGAAGATGTGGCTGTAGTAGCCGGTATGGTTTTCGCTACAACTCAGCACACACCTGGTTGGTTTAAGGTCGAATATTCTCCCGGCATCCATGCCTTTATTCCCGATCAGATAGCGGCATCAAGTTTCAAACCTGTAGGAGCAGGAACCTTCGATATTCAAAATAACCCGGGTCATAAGCTGACTGTAGAAGGTGCCGGAACTAATTGGACGGCAACCTCCGACGGCAAAAGTTATAAGGGTGAAAAATTTGAAGAGATGCTGATTTTTTTAGATGGTAAAAATAACGTGGCCTTTTCCTTAGTTGATCTGGGGAATGGACCGATAGCTATCACTTATGACAATTCAGTGACAAAATTTTTCTGAGATTATACTTATTACTTACCTTAAGAGAGGGAATCAAAATTATAATGCTTTGATTCCCTCTCTTAAGGTATTAATATTATGATCACTTATTGATTAGTTTATTTGACTTTATGGAAATTTTTAGTGGCAATCTCCTTTAGCGGGAAGATATATTGTCCTTTTCTCTTGGTTTCATTACTATATTCAACTGCATGGACCGGACAAATATGATAGCAACCAAGACAAGAACAACATTTCTTACCCCACATCGGGTGATTCTCTATCATGGAGACATTCAACATCGGACAGATTTTAGCACACTGTCCACAACCTATACAAGCATTTGTGTAATGCCATTTATTGGGAAAAATTCCCCATTTTTTAAATAATGGGAATACGAGTTTGGTTTTCAGCCAGGGGATACTGCCTCGAACCACATCTACCCTTCTTTCTCCTCTCGAAATTGCCTGGGAAATTTCAAGTATTCTTCCTTCACAAGCTTTCAGTTTTTTAGATTCAATACTTTTGGAATCAACATTAAATCCCGGTAACAATACATAATTATTAGGCATTATCACGCTCCAGACAGAATCAAGAGTAATTCCGAATTTTCTAAAACTTTTCTGTAACATTTCAGGTGCGAGTCCAACTTCATCACCACAAGTCATTACACAATCTACTCTTATCCCCTTTTCTTTAACCCTTTCCCATTTTTCCTCTCCAATTTCGGATATAAACCTTATTACTAATGGAGGCACTCCCCAAGAATAAACCGGGAAAACAAAAATTATTCTCTCCTCTTCGCTCAAATTCATTTCATTTACTTCAATTGTCGGAAGAAATTGCAATTTTTCATTCAAGAAATTCGCAATTGTCGTAGCCACGAAGGTAGAATTACCAGTACCTGAAAAATATATTACCATCTTATCCAAATTATTTTTACAAAATTATATAAATTCCGACTGTAAAAGCGTTTTTTTGCTTACCTTTGTATCTGTTATCATCTCAAAATAAAAAAATCCTAATGCCTATGGATCTCTGGATTATCTGGCTAATAATTGTCGGCGTGCTTTTGATAATTGAGGTGCTTTCACAGATGATGTGGGCTCTTTGTCTCGCTATAGGCTGTGCAGTGGGCATTGCTCTTTCTTTGGCCGGAATTACCTTTTACTGGCAAATCATTATAATGGCAGTTGTTGCCTTATTGGCATATATATTTATGGTACCGGCTTTTCAGAAATGGCATGCCTTGTCAGTAGATAAGAAAGGCCGACAGTCTCGCACCGGAATGGATGCTCTTCTTGGCCGACGAGCTATAATATCAGAAGAGGTCAGACCTGACCGTCCCGGAAGAGCAAGGATTGATGGTGATAACTGGCAAGTGAAATGTGTTAAAAATCAAATAAAAATACCGCGTGGCACAGAAGTCGTCGTAACAGGTTATGATTCTATTATCCTCGAAGTCGAGCCCTGTTCCACAGTCAAATAATTCTTAAAAATCATTATGATTACAGCTTGGATTCTGGCAGGTGTGATTGTACTGCTCGTCATTGTGATAATATATATGGGTGTCATAGTGGTGCCCCAAAGTGAAACCAAGGTTGTGGAACGTTTGGGCCGTTTTCATAGCGTTCTTCCACCGGGAATTAATTTTGTCATACCCTTTATAGATCGCCCTAAAGATATCTACAAACGCACAATGAGGGTAGGTCTCAATGGACGCCCTATTTCGAGTATGGCAACCACCGACAAAATTGATTTAAGGGAACAGGTGTATGATTTCCCCTCGCAACAGGTGATAACAAGAGATAATGTTACAACTGAAATCAATGCTCTACTCTATTTTCAAGTAGTGGATCCCAAGAAAGCGGTTTATGAAATAGACAACCTGCCTAACGCTATCGAGAAACTCACGCAAACATCCCTGAGAAACGTAATCGGAGAGCTCGAACTCGACGAGACTCTCACCTCTCGCGATACGATTAACTCAAAGTTGCAAGTCATTTTGGATGAAGCAACCAATAAATGGGGTGTGAAAGTCAACCGTGTGGAATTACAAGATATCACCCCCCCGGAGAGTGTCAGGATGGCTATGGAAAAACAGATGCAAGCGGAACGAAACAGAAGGGCTGAAATTTTGAATGCTGAAGGAGAAAAGCAGTCACTGATATTGCGTTCGGAAGGAGAAAAGGCTTCTATGATAAATGCAGCAGAAGCCACAAAGAGAGCTGAAATCTTAAGAGCTGAAGGTGAAGCACAAGCTATCATCCTGAATGCACAGGCGGAAGCCGATGCCATCCTTAAAGTGGCTCAGGCTGTATCAACCGGTAAAACGGATCCGGCTGCATATATCCTGGCAATGAAATATATAGAGACACTTAAAGAAATGACTACAGGAAAAGATAATAAAACTGTATATATCCCCTATGAAGCTTCTTCCTTATTGTCTTCTTTAGGCTCTATTCAAACTTTATTTGACAAAAAAGGATAATCCTTTATGTGAGTGAACCTTTAAGATATTTTTAGATAACTCAGGATTAAACTTTTAGAATAATACAATAAAAATTTCCTCTATACTCCCGGACACTTTTAAGAATTTATCAAGGATGATTTTTGAATGAAGTTTCCCAGATGGATTTTTTTTATTAAATTTGCAAGACTGACAGCCGGATTCATGGGTTTCCCATAATACAATTTATCCGTCCTGTCATAATATCAGCCGCAATAGCTCAGTTGGTAGAGCATTTCATTCGTAACGAAAAGGTCCTGGGTTCGAGTCCCAGTCGCGGCTCCAAACACCCTTAACTCGCTAAAGTTATGGGTGTTTATTTTTTATCAAAAATGTATATGGGATAAGCCAAATAACGGCTTCAAATTTTTCAATTAATTTTCCAGTTTTAACCCCTTGTCAGCACATCTTAAAACTTTACCCGGGAAATCTTCAAGGAGCTGAAGATTGTGAGTAGCCATCAGGACTGTATGGCCTGTCTCAACAAGGCTGTGTAACAATGAGAGAATCTGGAAACCAGTGTTGGGATCAAGGTTACCTGTGGGTTCATCAGCAAGAATAAGCTGCGGTCGATTTAATAAAGCCCTGGCGATTACTATCCTTTGTTGTTCTCCTCCACTCAACTCATGAGGCATCTTGTAACTTTTATTACCCATTCCCACTTCTTTCAACACTTCCTCTATCCTTTGCCGGATTGCCTCCTTGTCTTTCCATCCTGTGGCACGTAATACAAATTCAAGATTAGAAAAGACCGAGCGGCCCTGAAGCAACTGGAAATCCTGGAAAACGATTCCAATCTTACGACGAAGAAATGGCACCTCTTTCGGTTTTATATCGAGTATATTGAAACCTAAAACCTCAGCAATATCCCCGGAGGTGACAGGGACATCGGCATACATCGATTTCATCAATGAGCTTTTCCCACTTCCAACTCTACCTACAAGATAATAGAAACAGGAAGGCTGAAGACTGAATGTGATATTTTTCAATACCGTTTTATCCTGTCGTTTTATCGATACTTCTTTATAATTTACCAGATCCATTGATTGTAGAAAATTTTTTTTACTATAATTTATATTTCTCCAGAGACTTAGAAAGAGACCATTAACATCGCCATAACCCGGTCAGCTGACCCAAATTCTCCATTGAAATTTTTTCTCTTGCCAAGTAGATATTCAAGACCAACTTCAAAACGTGGGGTGATATCCCAGAAAACATTTCCTACTGCATATAATCCATACTTATAACTTGAATTATTCGGATCCGTATGCGGATAAAAAGTCTGTTCCGAAAATGCGATATTACTGAAAATCTTCTGATTGAAATAATATTGGGCACCTATGACAATTCCTGCTGCCCATGGAGCATATAATTTCCCCTCTTTACCGACTACGGGAATCAAATCAAAATCTCCATTCCCTAAGTCAGCCGTATATGAAGCATGACCCTTTCCGGTGGAAAGGATTCCGAAAAGATTAAGATTTGGAATTGGATTTACAACTGTTGAAAGTTGCAGACCCCACCCGGTGATGTTATGATTCCTTCCTTCCACAAGGTCTCTATAAGAAAGTGTTCGAAGCAGGCCTGACAATCGTAGATGAGAACCATTTTCCCATTTATATTGCAGGAAAGCGGCGAAGTCAGGTATATAGGGAGAACATGCTTTCGTGAATTCATCATCAGCCGAGACAGATTCCTGCGGGAACTCAACAGATCCGGCCACAGTCCAATTTTTTTTGAATGTGTGCATGTACCTCACTAATACACTCTTTTTGGAATTTATTCCGTTTGGTCCTGCCCCGTCTACAGTGGACGGTTCTGCTTGTGTATCTTCAAATGTAGTCACTGCTAAACCGGCTGTCCAGTCTCTGATGGTCACATAGGCCTTTTTTATTCTGAAACCTCTATGATTATAACCCGAAAAATCCGCCTGGAAATAAGCCATGAAATTTCCTAATAATTTGTTATTACCCAATAGGGTAAAAAAGAGTCCTGTGCCGGAAGCTGATGCTGAAAGATTTTTCATATCGGCAGGATTCTTGGGTATAGGTATGTCGTATGGTATAAATCCAACATTGGGGATAGAGCCATTCCAATCGAAATAACCTCGAATCTTCACCTGGCCACCCACTCCTAAAGCTAAGTCACCGTTTTTACTTAAAAACATGAAATAAGGAGCCCGGGGATCTTGAAAATGTCGGAATTGATCATAATAGAAAATGTTAAGAAGTTTCTCCAATGAATCCGTTTTATTCTGTTCTCCTGTATTAACCACATTTGTGTTATTTTTCATCGTGGCAATCCTTAAATCATTCATCATAGGCTTCTTCTTTCCGGCTACAGCATTTTCTTCTGCATAAAGATTCATCCCTTGAAGAAATACAGAAGATAAAATCAACAAAAGAGGTTTTAACAGCTTTCCGGAAAGATAGATTTTAGTCAGGGCAAAATAATTTGGATTTTCCCTCTTGATAATGTTATTGATCATTCGAAAAGGAATTTTAAAAGTTCTTCAATACGAGCTACCTCTACAATTCTGATAGCGAATTTATCTTTGATACCTTTTAGATTCTCACGTGGTATCACAATTGTTTCAAATCCAAGCTTTTGAGCTTCAAGCACTCTTTGCTCTATCCTGGTGACAGTTCTTATCTCACCGGACAATCCTACTTCCCCTACAAAAACCGATTTTCGAGACACAGCGATGTCAAAATTAGACGACATTACTGCCGCCACGACAGCCATATCAATAGCGGGATCAACTATCTTAAGTCCACCGGCTATATTCAGGAAAACATCCTTTTGTCCTAACCGAAATTTAGCTCTTTTTTCAAGCACAGCTAACAGCATATTAAGTCTTCGCTGGTCGTAGCCCGTGACACTTCTCTGCGGAGTGCCATAAGCTGCGGAAGATACCAAAGCCTGCACTTCCACCATCAAAGGTCTTACTCCTTCAACTGTGCAACCGATGGCAATTCCACTCATCTCTTCCTCCCTATTGTCACTGAGAAGCATCTCCGAAGGATTCTTAACCTCTCTAAGACCCTTTTCAACCATCTCATAAATACCTATTTCAGACGTAGAACCGAACCTGTTCTTTATTGAACGCAATAGGCGATAGAGATACTGGCGGTCACCTTCAAACTGAAGCACAGTGTCTACGATATGTTCTAAAACTTTAGGACCGGCAATTGCTCCATCTTTGTTGATATGGCCGACTATAATCACCGGCACACCGGTTTCCTTGGCATATCTGAGAAAAGCCACGGCACATTCTCTCACCTGAGAGACACTTCCTTGGGCCGATTCTATCATTTCTGACGCTATAGTCTGTATGGAATCCACCACTATTAGCTCCGGCTTCTCTTTTTTTATCTGATCGAAGATATTTTCAAGTAATGTCTCGCATAAGATATAGGTATTATCTGATAGTTTTCCTAACCTGTCAGCCCTCAGTTTTAATTGAGTGGCGCTCTCCTCACCTGAAACATAAAGAATCTTTCTATTCCGGATTGAAAGGATATTCTGAAGCAAAAGCGTGGATTTTCCGATACCTGGTTCACCACCAATTAGAGTAAGACTACCCGCAACCAATCCTCCACCCAATACCCTGTTGAGTTCTGATGAAGGCATTTTTATTCGAGCCTGCTCTGTCACTTCTATTTCTGACAACCGTTGAGGCTTTGCTGATTCAGACCGTTTTTTGGAATTACTTCCTTTAACAGACACAGTTATTTTCTCCTCCGCAAAAGTGTTCCATTCACCACACGAAGGGCACTTTCCGAGCCATTTTGCTGACTCGTGACCACAATTCTGACAAAAATATACTGATTTGGTTTTGGCCATCTCGTTTTCTTTTTTTAGGGGATTCTCAAGATAATTTTGAAAGGCAAATTGCTGTGGCGATAGCCACATTAAGAGAATCCGGATGCGATACAGGATTTTTTGGCAGTATGGTAATCGGCATTTGAATTTTCCTGAGTAGTTCGTTAGAAATACCTTTCCCCTCATTTCCCATTATAAGAAAACCCTTACAGTTTGAAGAGATTGTGTTTAAATCCCTACCCTCAAGAAGAGTTCCCATCACGGTCATTTCTTTATTATTCTCTATGAGTTTGCACAAGTCAATATATCTCACTTTCACTCTTGAAAGTGAACCCATGGTAGCTTGCACAACCTTGGGATTGTAAACATCTACAGTAGTGGGAGATGCAAAAATTTCATAAACTCCAAACCAGTCGCACGTGCGTATTATTGTGCCTAAATTTCCCGGATCTTGAATTTCATCGAGAAGAAGATAGAGACTATTCTTTTCTAATATTGGAGTTTCAGTCGAGTCTTTAGGTTTTTTGAATACGGCAACTACATTCGGCACGGTATTAAGGGAAGAGATCATTTCCATTCCATGCCTGTCGGTCTCCAATATGAGATCCATATAATCTTTTAGCAACTCGAATTTACGCTCAAGATAACTTTTTGTAATAACCAGATTCTGGAGTTCGAAAAAGCCGAGCATATCTTCAACACATTTCTCACCTTCAGCCAAAAAAAGACCCTTCAGATCCCTTTCCTTTTTAGACGACAGAGCCTTAAAACTCTTGGCTTTTGCTTTCGACAATTGAAATGCTCCCATAACTATTGTCAAAGGTAAAAAGATTTTTTGACATATAACTTAAATTTTTTAATTTTGTGGTTACGCATAACCAGCGGATAGAACAACAGAGAAAAGAAACAACCTGACTGATTGGGTATGAAGTATATAGGCGCCCATGTAAGTTCCGCGGGAGGAGTTAGTTGCACTCCTCTCGAGGCAAGAGAAATCGGAGCGAAGGCTTTTGCCTTGTTCACAGGGTCAAGTGCCAGATGGGTGTCAAAAGATCCGTCGGCAGAGGAGATAGAAAAATTCAAGGACAATTGTGAGTTATGTGGGTTCAAACCGGAAATGATTCTTCCCCACGACAATTTCCTTATAAACTTGGGCAGCGGTGATCCAAAGACCTTGCATCTTTCAAAAAAATCTTTCAGCGATGAATTAAGGAGATGTGAGTTATTAGGGTTAAAAATGCTGAATCTCCATCCCGGAAGCCATAAGAATGAATTATCGGAAGAGCAATGTCTTGATAGGATTGCTGAATCTCTCAATTATTGTCTTGACAAATCGACTGGAGTGACTGCTGTGTTGGAAAATGTAGCCGGCCAGGGCTCTAACCTTGGGCATTCTTTTGAACAGTTGGCACATATTATAGACAAAGTTGAAGACAAATCCCGAATAGGTGTTTGTATAGATACTTGTCATGCTTACTCAGCCGGTTATGATCTTAAGAGTGAAGAGGGGTATAAAAAGACTTGGGATGATTTTGATCAAATTATTGGGTTCAAGTATCTCAAGGGAATGCATTTAAATGACGATAAACGAGAGCATGGCTCGAGAATTGA
>JAFLTR010000052.1 GCA_022509205.1 Muribaculaceae bacterium
CTTCAAGAATATTAGCCGCTTTAAGCAACTTACGGTCAATGGTGATACTTCCGACATAGTTGAGATTCGCTTCGGTCACTGTGACTCGATGAATCTTTGATTTCAGCATTTCAATAAGCATGATACAGCCATTTTTTATTGATGTATACTTCTATCAATGAGGTGTTCTATACGTAATATTGTCAATAAGTCTGACATCACCCACATATACTGTGATGCAACCAACAATCCAATCTGACATTTCCCACTCTTCTACAGGTTGCAGGGTCCGGGCATCCACAATCTGGAAATATTCCACTCTCATTCCCGGAATAGCGTCCAGATGCTCCACAACCGTGTCATGTGTCGCCCTGACTGAATGATCCTTACTGTATTCAACACTATATTTCAATGTTTCGTAAATTTCTGGAGCCGCCTTCCTCTGCTCTTCTGAAAGACGTGAGTTCCGGCTTGAAAGAGCAAGGCCGTCGTTTGCTCTTTTTATAGGACAGGCCACTATTTCCACTTTAAGACCTTCGCTTTTCACAAGGTTTCTAACCACTGCAATCTGCTGAAAATCCTTTTCTCCGAAATATGCCCTATGAGGATCCACAAGTCTGAAAAGTATGTCGAGCACGCGTGCCACTCCTTGAAAATGGCCCGGACGGTATTTGCCTTCCATCACTTCAGCCACTGTGCCTAAAGCATATTCCTTGTTATCACAATTTTCTTCCGGATAGATTTCTTCGGCTGTCGGTGCAAAAACGGCATCAACTCCGGCTGAAGCAAGCAATTTGAAATCCTCCTCTTCAGTACGGGGATATTTTGCAAAATCCTCTTTATTATTAAACTGGATCGGGTTAACGAATACACTCACCACTGTGACCATATTCTCCTCGACTGCTTTCTTCACCAACGACATGTGGCCTTCATGCAAGGCACCCATAGTGGGCACAAAACCTACGGAAGCTCCCCGGTCTCTTTGTTGCACCCTATATTCGGTCATATCATAGAGTGTCCTGATTATCTTCATCGTTTTTAGATTTTTTCAAGTTTTGAAGGTCTTTATACTTAAACCACCATTCTTGTAAAAATAGTATGGCCAAGATAATAATCCTCTTCAATTTTTCTGCAAAATTAAGCATTTATTCATAATAACCCAATCTATGAGAAAAATTCATTAACTTTGCACATTGATTTCCAATAGAAAACTAATAGAGAGAATCTGTAAGTTAATAATGGCAAAAGAGCGTATTTTATTCATTAATCAGGAGATAACTCCCTATCTATCAACCTCTCCTGTGTCTTCTTTAGGTAAATTCCTACCTGTTTCAATGCAGGAAAACGGTTTTGAAGTCAGAACATTCATGCCTAAATTCGGCAATGTAAATGAGCGCCGAAACCAGCTCCATGAAGTGATAAGACTTTCAGGCATCAATATAAATATAGACGATAACGACCATCCGCTTGTCATAAAGGTGGCTTCTTTGCAACCTTCCAGGATACAGGTATATTTCATCGATAACGATGATTATTTCCAGAAACTCGACACAGATATTGATTCATCCGGTAAGAATCGTGCTGACAACGATGAGAGGGCCATTTTTTTCTCAAGGGGAACTATGGAAACGGCCAAGAAACTGCGTTGGGAACCGAAAGTTATCCATTGCGCAGGCTGGATTTGCTCCCTGCTTCCGCTTTATATAAAAAAGCTTTATAACGACGATCCTTCTTTCAAAGACAGCAAGATTGTTTATGCAATCCAGTCCACTAAGGATATGGCTCCTATCGACCCCAATATTTTCTCAAAGTTGAAAGCTGAGGGTATTGCACAAAAAGATCTGAAAAAATATGCCTCTGAGACTCCGGATGCCAACCTTCTGCATAAAATAGCCGTGGATTTTGCTAATGGTATTATTATCAATGATCCGGATATCGACCCGGCACTACTGGAATATGTAAACGCCAGCGGTAAACCGGTTCTAATGGCACAGGACATGGAACTTGATGCCAAGAAA
The DNA here is from genome assembly GCA_022509205.1 of Muribaculaceae bacterium. Lineage (GTDB taxonomy): Bacteria > Bacteroidota > Bacteroidia > Bacteroidales > Muribaculaceae > Lepagella. The sequence goes on from JAFLTR010000052.1 coordinate 1,998, forward strand.
TATTTAGATTTCTATAATTCGCTTTAATCCTTTGGGCCGATAATCCAAATAACATGAAATTGAAAAAATTTTCAAGTATTTTCTTGATTCTTACCTGGTTGGGAATTCTGGCTTCTTGCGAGACTGAAACTACCTCAATCGGAAGTTCCATCACTCGTGGGGAAGTGGAGATCACAATCGACACTATCACTTTTAACCTCAATGGTAAAGCCCGGCCTATTCAAAGTTTCGATTCTAAAACGGGAAACCTGATGATCGGGAGCATTCAGGTGGACAACTATGGCAAATTGGATTGTTCTTTTGTCACCCGTTTGATGTGTTCCTCGAATCTCGATGTAGCTGATTCTCTCTTCTATGCGCAAAGAGTCGATTCTTGTAAATTGATTCTTGGAGCAGAAAGAACAGGGATCGTTGGCGACTCTCTCGCACCTCAGATCCTGACTGTCTATAAACTAACTCAACAGCTTCCATCAGACATCAACAATACTTTTGACCCGGAAGGATATTATGATCCTTCTGCGCCTTTCGCCACAAGGAGTTACACTGTCTCTGAAATCGCTAGCTCTGACTCTGCCTTTTATAGCAATTCTTATGTAGATATATCGGTTAACCTTCCAAAAGAATTTGGAGAAGAGATATTCACTGCTTACAAAAACACACCGGAGATTTTTCAATGGCCACAGATTATGGCCAAGGAATTTCTGCCGGGATTTTATGTGAAACCAACCTTTGGAAATGGTTGCATAGCCAACATACGTTCGGTTTTTGTCGCAGTTTTCTATCATAGTCTGGAAGACAGGCAAATCATAGAAGATAACGATACTGTCATGAAGCAGGTTCATGTTAACCACCTCGCCGTTCCTTTCACAGTTTCCCCGGAGGTTTTGAGCAGCAATAATGTATCTTATACACCGGCACAAAACGTTGTGGATAAGAATCAGCTCGACGACGCTCAATTTGTCATCACAACTCCGGGAGGCTACATCGGTGAATTTACTTTCCCTGCCCAAGCTCTTATTGACCGTTACAACGAGAAAAACAAACACCTTTCAACAGTTAATGAACTGATACTTTACCTACCGGCCGAGGAATTCGATCCAAGTTCGGGAATCGGTGTTGCACAGAATCTTTTAATGATAAAGGCAAGTGAATATGAAAGTTTCTTTGCCGAAAACAAGACACCGGATTCTTTGAATTCCTTTACCGGAATCTACGACTCTAAAAATAAAAGATATTATTTCACTTCTCTTAGAAATTATTTCTTAGATTTACTTGGTAAAGACTCTATTAGCGAAGAAGATGTGAGTTTTGTACTCGTACCTGTAGAGATTGAGACCGAAACGGTGAGTAGCTATTACGGGGAGGGAACAACCTACGTCACCAAGTGTGTGCCTTATTCTTCTAAACCGACTATGACCTTTGTTAAGTCAGATGAGGCAATTATCACATTCTCGTTCTCCACACAGATAATAGAATAATCTTATAATTGTATAATTTCGCTACTTCTCCCTTTATTAAAGAGCTTATAAATATCCTCATCCCTGACTTATGTGGGGCATCATTAATATAATATTTTCTGTTCTGTCTGCCTCTTTACCGGTTTTTGAGACTCCCAAGGCTGAGCTCCTCTTTGTAGGAGACGCGATGCAACACCAGGCACAGCTTGACACAGCCAAGGAGATAGGTAGAGGTAATTATGACTACAGTGAGTGTTTTTCCTTGATTGCTCCTTTCATTAGCGAAGCAGATTATGCTGTATGTAATCTTGAAGTGCCGGTTGGAGGAGGAGATTATTCAGGTTATCCGTGTTTCAACGCTCCACCTTCCTTTGCTGAATCACTAAAAAATGCCGGATTCGATCTTTTACTCACTGCAAACAATCATTGTCTTGACCGACGAGATAAAGGGTTAAGAAGAACGCTTTTTACATTGGATAGTCTTCAGGTAGATCATATCGGTACCTACCATGATGCTACAGATAGAGATTCCTTAGTGCCGTTTATAAAAGATATCAATGGCTTTCGAGTCGCCTTTCTTAACTATACTTATGGCACAAACGGAATTCAGCCTCGGGAAGGTGCGGAAGTGTCGTTGATCGATACTCTTAAAATTTCAAAGGAAATAGATTTAGCTAAGTCTCAAGAAGCCGAGATTATAGTGGCAACTGTCCACTGGGGCATCGAATATGTTCTCCTTGAAAACAATGTTCAGCGTAAATTGGCTGATTTTTTTGTTGATAAAGGAGTTGATATGATCATAGGGAGTCACCCGCATGTTGTCCAGCCAATGAAAATGATCCGTAATGAAAAGGAAGATAAGGATGTTTTCATAATTTATTCGCTTGGAAACTTCATATCAAACATGAAGACGGCAGATACACGCGGTGGTGCTATAGCCTGGGTCACTTTGACGCGTGATTCCAATGGAAAAGCTAAAATCGAGAATCCAAGGTATCAACTTATTTTCGCCTCCAAACCGGATGGTAAAAGAAATTTCCGCGTGATTCCGGGTTGGTTGGAAGATTCCATCCCGACAGCTCAAAAAGCTCATTGGGACATTTTTAAAAGAGGGGCTTTAAAAGTTTTAGATAAGTATAATATCAGTGTTCCCCGAAGGGACTTCAATCCTTGAGCTAATTCTGCAGGTCTTTATTTTTGAATCGAGTCCCGGTAACATATTGTTTTTAATCAGTCATAATAAATAATAATGATCCAGGTAAATAATTTAGGGCAGCAATTTGGCAAACGCACTCTCTTTTCTGATGTTAACCTCACATTCACCAAGGGCAACTGCTATGGGATTATCGGAGCCAACGGTGCCGGTAAGTCAACCCTGATGAAAATTCTTTCAGGGGAACTTACCCCAACTTACGGTAATGTTACTTTCGGGCCCGGTGAACGTCTCTCCGTACTTAGTCAGGATCACTTTGAATTCGATGAGATCCCTGTAATAGAAACAGTGCTTAGAGGGCATGAGGTACTATGGAATATAATGCAGGAGAAAGATGCTCTATATGCCAAACCTGATTTTTCCGATGAAGACGGTATACGGGCAGCCGAACTGGAAGAGAAGTTTGCTGAACTCGAAGGATGGAATGCGGAAAGTGACGCGGCAGCGCTCCTAAGTGGTCTTGGTATCAAGGAAGACCGCCATTATATGCTTATGAAGGATATAAGTGCTAATGAAAAAGTAAGGGTGCTACTTGCAAAGGCCCTGTTTGGTAACCCCGACAATCTTTTGCTTGATGAGCCTACCAACGACCTTGATCTTGAAACTGTGGCATGGCTGGAAAACTATCTTTCTAATTTTGAAAACACAGTCCTGGTTGTTAGCCACGACCGCCACTTCCTCGATGCTGTAAGCACCCACACTCTCGACATTGATTACAATAAAATATCGCTTTTTGCCGGCAATTACAGTTTCTGGTATCAATCATCTCAACTTGCCTTGAGACAGCAACAGGCTGCTAATAAGAAGGCAGAAGAGAAAAGAAAGGAACTCCTCGAATTTATTCAAAGGTTTAGTGCAAATGTCGCCAAGAGCAAACAGACTACAAGCCGTAAAAAAATGCTTGAGAAACTCAATGTGGATGAGATCAAACCCTCCTCAAGACGCTATCCCGGCATTATCTTTACACCGGCACGCGAAGTGGGGAATAAGATTCTGGAAGTGAAAGGGCTCAGTGCATCTGTCGACGGGGAGTTGCTGTTTAAAGATGTGAATTTCCAAATAGAGAAAGGCGACAAGGTGGCCTTCCTTAGTAGAGATCCCAGAGCTATGACTGCCCTCTTTGAAATAATAACCGGCAATCGTAAGCCTGACTCAGGTTCCTTCGAATGGGGCCAGACGATTACAATGGCTTACCTGCCCCTGGATAACAGCAGTTTCTTTGAAACTGATCTTAATTTAGTCGACTGGCTTTGTCAATTCAGTAATGATTCCTCTGAAATATATCTTAAAGGATTTTTGGGCAAGATGTTATTCAGCGGTGAGGAAGTTCTTAAAAAGGCAAGTGTTCTTTCCGGAGGTGAGAAAATCCGCTGTATGATTGCGAAAATGATGCTGACGGATGCCAACACTCTGGTGCTTGACTCCCCCACCAACCATCTTGATCTTGAATCTATCCAGGCTTTCAATAATACTCTGCAGGCTTTCAAAGGAAATATCCTCATGGCAAGCCATGACCATGAGTTCATCCAAACTGTCTGCAACCGTATAATTGAACTTACTCCAAATGGTATAATCGACAAGATTATGGAATATGATGATTATGTCACCGATGAGAAAGTTGCCGCAGCACGCGAACGTCTTTATCCGTCCGTTTTACAATAAAATTCCTTAATCGTATGGTGAAGCATATAGTAATGTTCAAATTCAAAGGCAACGATTCAGAGAGAATTGAAATTGCCAAAAAATTTAAGGAGGCACTTCTTCAGTTACCTCCCCAAATTCCCCAATTAAAATCTATAGAAGTCGGCCTCAACATTAATCCCGCTGAAAGTTGGGACTTGGTTTTGATAGCCATCGCCGACACTTTAGAGGATATTGCAATTTATTCAGCTCATCCAGCCCATCAGTCAGCTGTGGCCATCATAGCTCAACATAAAATCGATAGAGCCTGCGTTGACTATATGTTTTGAGTCAGGAATCTATCCGTAAGCTCCACCGCCTTCGAAAAGGCGGTTTTTTGATGTCCGTCGGAGAGAAAACCATGAATGGCTCCTGAAAATTCTACATAAGACACATTACCCGATCTTGCAAAATCTTTCTCCGATTGCAACATGATGTCCCTGCCGGCAGATATAATCAAGGTGGGTGGGAGAATTTTGGTATTTTCTTCAAATTTCCCTTGGTAAGCTTTTGTAAAAGAATCCCAAAGTCGAGAATCAAATCCATATCCCCGGCCGTATTTTCGTTTAGAACCGGCATCAATTTGTGCAGAAGGATCCAAGAGAGGATAATATACAACCAAAGATTTAATTTTCTTGTTATCAGGCAAGCAGTTGTATACTGCCAAAGCAATGTTTCCTCCCGCTCCTTCTCCTCCAAGGCTTATTTTTGATGCGTCGGCACCCCATGACGATGCTTTCTCCATTATATCTTCAACCATATCCTTACTTTGATTTATAGCGTGAGGATATGGATGTTCAGGAGAAAGGGGGTAATCTATTGAAACCACCATTATATTTCCCTCTGACGTCAAAGCACGACAGAATTTCTCCGTAGTATTCAAAGAACCAAGACTCCAGCCACCTCCGTGGAAAAATATAAACAAAGGCAGCTTATGTGGGTCAGTTTGTTTTCTCTGGGGCGTATAAAGTCGGAATGAAAGTTTACCATTGTCAAAATTTTTAACATCAATGGGGTATTTCTCAGTTCCGACAGTGTCAGATATATTGCGGAAATATTGAATTTCTGAAAAAAAACCATGCATTGCATGGTTCACAGCGTCGGAAAGGCGATCTTGAATCCCGTCCGGCATTTCATCAATCCAGTCGTCGGCCTCATTAGTCATCTGCGTCTGCTCCCTTTCCGTGATCAAAAATTTATTTCCTCCATAAATATAAGAGGTAAGCAAACACAAAATTAGGCTTAAAAATAATCTTTTTTTCATACTATAATATCGATCCGGAAAACTAAATGCCTCTTTCTTTAATCTTTACTGGCTCATGATTCGCCTTAAAAGCTTACCTTTATGAATAAGGATTTCAGGCGTGGAAAGCTATCACCTCTATCTCAATCAAGGCTTTTTTGGGCAATTCCTTAACTGCAAAACAAGCTCTTGCGGGGAAAATGCCTCCTTTGAAAAACTCTCCATATACCTCATTCATGGGCCCGAAAAGGCTCATATCGGCAAGATATACCGTAGATTTCACTACATTATCCATTGTAGCACCGGCTTCTGCAAGAATCGCTTTGATGTTTTCAAGGCTCTGTTTTGTCTGCGACTGGATATCTTCAGGCATTACCCCTGTCTTTACATCTATAGGAAGCTGCCCGGATACAAATATGAAATTTCCTGCTTTCACTGCCTGGCTATAAGGCCCTATTGCGCCGGGGGCACAACTTGATTTCAACTCTGTCTTCATATTATTAAAATTTTATTTCTGCAAATCTAATAAAATTCCTTTCAAAATAAAAAATGTAACTAATCAAGATCATGATGTGAACGTTAAATGTCAACCGAAAAACTATATTAAGGTTATAATAGTTCTTTTTTCAAACAACGGTTCATTTCTTTTTTTTTCTAATTCAAAGCAAACATTTTCTTCAATCGCTTTGTTATAATTACAAAGAAGCAAAACAAAAATAGCGAAAAGGTAAAATATAAATAGGATTAGGCATTATATTGAGGCGTCAGCCAAAACTTGAATTATGAAAAACAATCGACGCCTAATCCTAATTATTCGAGGGAGGGTGAGTCAGACATAATTTTGACTCACCCTCTAATCTCTACTTACTCATTCAAATCTTCAAAATATAGTTTTTAAACATCATTTTTTATTTTGGACAAAGCTTTTTTCAAGTTATTTTTGCATCACACAACCCCTATAAAATATTTTATAGAGGCGAGTGTCAACCTATAAAACCTTTAATCTAAAGAAAACCATGAACATCAATCAAATTATGACCGGACTTGAAGCCAAGCATCCCGGTGAAAACGAATATCTGCAGGCTGTAAAGGAAGTGCTCCTATCAGTTGAAGAGGTCTACAACCGTCATCCGGAATTTGAAAAGGCCAAAATTATAGAAAGAATGGTTGAGCCTGATAGAATCTTCACTTTCCGTGTCACTTGGGTAGACGACAAAGGTGAAGTTCAGAATAATATAGGCTACCGCGTACAATTCAACAATGCCATAGGACCTTACAAGGGTGGTATCCGTTTCCACGCTTCAGTTAATCTGTCAATCCTCAAATTCCTGGGATTCGAACAGACTTTCAAAAATGCGTTGACCACTCTTCCGATGGGTGGCGCTAAAGGGGGCTCCGACTTCAGTCCTCGTGGAAAGAGCGATGCTGAAATCATGCGTTTCTGCCAGGCATTCATACTTGAACTCTGGCGTAATCTCGGTCCCGACCGTGACGTGCCCGCAGGAGATATCGGCGTAGGCGGTCGAGAAGTTGGTTACATGTATGGTATGTATAAAAAACTCGCACGCGAAAACACCGGCACATTCACAGGTAAAGGCCTGAGCTTCGGTGGCTCTCGAATTCGTCCGGAAGCTACGGGATATGGTGCTCTATATTTTGTGCAGGATGTTTTGAAAGAGAAAGGAGAAGATATCAAGGGTAAGACTATCGCAATTTCCGGATTCGGCAACGTTGCGTGGGGGGCTGCTCAGAAAGCTACAGAACTCGGTGCCAAGGTCATCACTATTTCAGGTCCTGATGGCTATATCCTTGATCCTGCCGGTCTCGACGCCGAGAAAATCGATTATATGCTTGAACTACGTGCTTCAGGTGATGATATTGTTGAACCTTATGCAGAAAAATTCCCGGGTTCAACATTCTTCCCGGGTAAGAAACCTTGGGAACAGAAAGTAGACATTGCCCTCCCCTGTGCCACTCAGAATGAACTTGATGGTGAAGATGCCAAGAGGCTTATCAACAACGGAGTGCTTCTTTGTGCTGAAGTAAGCAATATGGGTTGTACACCCGAAGCTATCGATGAATTCCTCGCTGCTAAAGTAACATATTGCCCCGGTAAGGCTGTTAATGCCGGTGGTGTGGCCACATCAGGCCTTGAGATGACTCAGGATGCAGAACACCTCCAGTGGAGTGCAGAAGAAGTTGATGCCAAGCTTCATCAAATCATGAGCTCTATCCATGAAGCTTGTGTGGAATACGGCAAACAACCGGATGGTTACATTAACTATATGAAAGGCGCCAACATTGCCGGATTTATGAAAGTAGCAGACGCTATGATGGGCCAGGGCATCATTTGATTCTATCTGCTTTAATTCTTAATTAATTATCTCGGAGGGTGAATCTATTATTTAGGGTCACCCTCTTACTATTGATATTTAATCGTTACAATGAGGAATAAGCAGGGGTGAAAGTATCGCCGTATCTTATATCCCCGGTTGAAATGCCTTTCTTAAGCCATCTCACTCTTTGATCTGAACGCCCATGGTTAAAAGTTTCCGGCACGGCATAACCCTGTGCCTGTTTCTGCAAATAGTCGTCACCTATTTTGGAAGCTGCATTTAATCCCTCTTCAATATCACCGGGTTCCAAAGAATTAAAAAGTTTGTTGTCTTGATGCGCCCAAACTCCGGCATAAAAGTCGGCTTGTAGTTCCGTTCTGACGCTCAATTTATTGGCTTCAGTCTTGGAAGATTCTGCCATAGCAGCATGAGCTTCATCTAATGTTCCTAACAAATACTGGACATGGTGGCCTACTTCGTGTGCAATGACGTAAGCACACGCAAAATCACCTCCCGCTCCCATTTCCCTTTCCATTTGTTCAAAAAAGGATAGGTCAAGATAAATTGTTTGGTCGGCAGAACAATAGAATGGACCTACGGAGGCTGTGGCATTACCGCATCCGGAATTCACGGCTCCCGTGTAAAGCACCATCTTTGGTTCACGATATGTTAGTCCCATTCGTTTGAATTGTTCAGTCCATACGTCTTCAGTTCCGGCCAGTATTTTTCCGGCAAATTCTGCATATTCCTGTTCTTTTTGGGGTGAAAGGGAACTTGAATAGATTTGATTTGAAGTTGTATAACCTGAAGAATCCGTTAATACTGAAATAGGGTCACCTCCAGCAAGCCAGACTATCAAAGCCACAATAATGAGCCCTCCAATTCCACCTATTCCAGCTATTTTCCCTCCGGAACCACCCCTCCGATCGCTTATGTTACTACTGGTTCTTCTTCCGTCAAGTCGCATAATGCAATAATTTTTATTTATTTATTAACAATTCTTCCACTGATTTCTTTGGTACATGATGAATACCATCGGAAGTGCGGTAATATTTTATGTTTTCTTCACCGTCACCCTTCATATCCTCAATTATCACTACCTCCACGGGTTTCCCAATTGCCAAAACATATAAAGGCTCAAAGGAATCAGTCAAGCCTAAAATTTCTTTAAGTTTCGATGCATTAAACGATTTAATTATGCAGCATCCTAATCCTAAGATTGTGGCTCCTAATGTTATGGTCTGCAACTGAAGCCCATCGTCACATAGGTAATTTCTTGTCAATCTTGCATCAAGACATTGTATCATATATGCAGTAGGCCTTTCCCCTTTCTCCGGTCCATCCCAATCAGTAAGATAACCGGCCCATTTTAATAAAGGAAAAATTTGGTTACATTTTTCACTTTCGTTTACTATATAATATTTTAAGGGTTGAAGATTTCTACCGGAGGCACAGTATCGTGTCAATCCAACTAAGCTTTTAAGAATATCGTGTTCTATTTTATAACTCTCATCGAAACGACGGTAACTTCTGTCTTTCTTCAGAAGTTCTATGAACAATTCAAATTTATTTTCCATTTTCATTCTTAATTTTTTGGAATGCTATCCGTGGAGAACCATCTCTACACAAAATTATTCCACATTTAATGAATCCTAAATTATTAAGAGCGTGAAGCATCGGATAATTATCCTTATGAGTGTCTATTCTTAAATTGCCGGTTTCACTAAAACAATATTCACAAGCAGCTTTTAAGACTCCCGGTATTTTACCATTCGAGGCTATTCTATGAATTGTACCATACGGGTTCTTGTTAAGCCAGTCACCGTCAAATATATTTTTATAAGTTGGATCTTCTCCTTTAATGAAAGCAAATGTCATAATAATTTCACCTTCAGAATCTATGCCCACATAACTGTGATCCTCTAAAATATCTTTGAAAATATCTTTTTCAGAGGGATAACTGTCATTCCATTGCGAATAGTTTCTGTGGAATCTCATATATTCCCTTGCTGAATCAAAAATTCGGAGAATATAAGGCAGATCTTCAAGGGTACTTTTTCTAATTCTAATAGGTATTTCCATATACTATGCAAATTTATAAAAAGTAGCTTACCCTTTAAAATGGTGGTTTAAGCTTTTTCTTAATATAATGACTAAGCCCTTAATAGATGTAATATTCCACTGACCCAAACTTTGCTTAAAGATATATTCATAAAAATAAGCGACTGAAAATCAGTCGCTTATTTTGTGATTCCTACAGGCTTAATTGTACCATTGTATCCTAGTGATTTACATTCAATTACACAACATAATCGAAGGTCAATGTACCAAGGAACTTAACATTAATAAAAGCAAGTTGAATTTCTTTAATAGATTTTATATAAATGAAAAAAGCAATTTATTGAGTTTTTCCAGTAATTCCCATTTATGTTTTCCTTTCAGTAATTTTAGCAAAAAATTAAAATGATAAAATGACCCAATTAATTGGAATTTGAAATAATAATAAAGATTGAGGTGTTATAATTTTAAGATTTTCCAAAATTAATTTGGCAATTCTAAAATATTGATTACTTTTGTGTAAAATAAGAACACTCCAGAAATGAGAATAATTTCTAAAAGTAAATTAGTGGATTATTTCACTAAAGTACCTTCGGCAAAAACAGCTCTCGAAGAGTGGTATGAGAAAACTAAGAAAGCTGATTGGAAGTGCTATGCAGATATAAAAGAAACTTTTAATAGTGTAGATGCAGTAGGTAATCAGAGATATGTTTTCAACATCAAGGGAAATGACTTCAGACTTATTGTTTTAATTCAATTTACACCACGTACTGTGTATATACGTTTTGTAGGTTCTCATGCCGAATATGATAAAATTCAAAACATTAAAAATATATAGCCATGGCACAGATAAAAAGTGAGGCTGCATATAGAGCCGCTCTTCAAAGAATAGAAGAATTATTACCTTTAGTGAATGATGATACACCAACAGATAATAAAAATTATCTTGAATTGGACATGATTTCAGATATGGTTGAAGAATATGAAGAAATCTATTATCCAATTGGGAAACCAAGCTTAATTGATGTAATAAAACTACGTCTGTATGAAATGGGTTTGACTCAAAAGAAATTAGCAGAAATGTTGGGCTTAAGTAATGCTAGAGTTAGCGAAATTCTGAATGGCAAAAGTGAACCGTCTTTGAAAATCGGTAGGGAGCTGAGTATTAAGTTAAATATTGACCCGGCAATCGTTTTAGGAATCTGACCTCATTCTTAACATAGGACCATAAAAATAAGCGACTGAATTTCAGTCGCTTACCTCGTGATTCCTACAGGATTCAAACCTGTAACCTTCTGATCCGTAGTCAGATGCTCTATTCAGTTGAGCTAAGGAACCATTTTATGCTTTCCCTTCAGAGGTTATCTCCATTGGTTTGCGAGTGCAAAGTTAATGAGTTTTCTTTAGAATTCAAAAAGTTTTTCAAAAAAGTTTAAAAGTTTTTTACATTGGAAAAAGAATCCGAGCCATTATTTTACCAGTCACCTATAGCCTACCTCATAACTAACCGCTACTAAGGAAGGTG
>JAFLTR010000053.1 GCA_022509205.1 Muribaculaceae bacterium
TCGCAAAGGCTATCGCCGTAAAAACGGCCACCGCCAGCAGTTCTCCAAAGTGATGATAAATGAAATAGTAACCGCTTAAAATCCCGGAAAATTAGATTATGGCACATAAAAAAGGTGTCGGTAGTTCCAAGAACGGCCGCGAATCAGAAAGTAAACGACTTGGTGTGAAAATCTTCGGTGGGTCTAACTGCCGTGCCGGCAACATCCTCAAACGCCAAAGAGGCACAGTGCACCATCCAGGTCAGAATGTAGGTATTGGTAAAGACCACACTCTCTTCGCTCTTATCGATGGCGTAGTGGTGTTCTCTACCGGTAAAGAGGGTAGGAAATATATCAACGTTCAGCCTCACGCAAACGCATAATACCGAATACAGGCTACAGAGTACTTAGTACATCTTAATAAAGAAAGCGAAAGTGTAATATACTTTCGCTTTTTTCGTTTTGTTATTGATGAAATTTCTTAGCCGAATAATTCTCTTCATGTTCCTGATATTTTCAGGCATAGGTATCTATGCCGAGAATGTCAAGATCAGCGGTCGTGTGCGTGATAATGAAGACAAGCCTCTTGAATTTGCCACTGTCAGAATAGGTGGCACCGCTATCGGCACAAACACCGACCTTAAAGGAGAATATTCGCTAACGGTCGCCAAGCAAGACACTATCAATGTCATTTTCACTTGCGTAGGCTTCAAAACGGTCAATCGTCGACTTATCGATCCTAAATCGGAAGTGACGCTAAATATCAAGATGCTGCCTGACGATGTTCAGCTCGATGAAGTGGAAGTGACCGGTTTCCGCAACAATATCAACGGAATGCAGACTCTTGATGTGGATTCCTACAAAGGGTCACCCGATGTCAGCGGCGGCAGTGTCGAGTCGATGCTGACGACTATGCCGGGTGTCAATTCGTCCAACGAATTGAGTTCGCAGTATTCCGTGAGGGGCGGCTCTTTTGACGAGAATTCCGTTTATATTAACGGAGTGGAAATCTATAGGCCCCAGTTGGTTAGAAGCGGACAACAGGAAGGCCTGAGTATAATAAATCCGGATATGGTTGGTAGTGTCAAATTCTCGAGCGGTGGTTTTCCGGCAAGATATTCCGACAAGATGTCGTCGGCTCTTGATATCACTTATCGCGAGCCTGAGGCTTTCGAAGCGGCTCTTTCCCTTAGTCTTATGGGTGCCAGTCTGGCTATCGGTTCGAACACGGGTAAATTCTCCCAGCTACATGGCCTTAGGTTCCGCAGAAACAATTCTTTGCTTTCCACTCAAGAGACCCGCGGAGAATACGATCCAACATATTTCGATTATCAGACCCACATGATCCTTAAGGCCACCGACAAATTCAAGGTGAATTTCTTAGGGAACATTGCATTGAATCATTTCGGATTCCGGCCCACCGACCGGGAAACCACCTTTGGAACCCTTGAGGATGCTAAGCAGTTTAAGGTCTATTTCGATGGAGAGGAGCGAGACAAGTTTGAAACGTATCTCGGTAGCCTGGCTTTCGAATACAAACATAGCAGATCCACTGTGTTCAACCTTGCACTGTCAGGTTTCCTCACCAATGAATTGGTGAGCTATGACATCTCAGGGGAATATTGGCTCGATGAGGCCGGCACCGGAGGTGCCAACGGCGTAGGGGGTGAATTGGGTGTGGGTAAGTATATGGAACATTCCCGCAACCGGCTACGTGCTTCTGTTATCACCGCCGCACTGTCGGGTCAGACAGTGGCCGGTAAAAACCATCTCACTTACGGCTTTACATATTCCCATGAGGCTTTCCGGGATCGCACAAAGGAATGGGAATGGCGCGACTCGGCCGGATATTCCCTTCCTACACGTCCTGACGGGGTACATCTGATATATAACCTGACCTCAAAACAGGATATCAGCGGCAACCGTATCGCCGCTTTTGCCGAAGATGCAATTTATCTCGAAAACGATAAATTCTTCCTTACCATCAATGGTGGTATTCGTTTCTCTTACTGGGACTACAACAAGGAGTTCCTGGTATCTCCCCGCGTAAATCTGAGCCTTACCCCGGCCAACCATATAGGTTGGACATTCCGATTGGCCGGTGGAGTCTATTATCAGTCGCCTTTCTATAAGGAATATCGGGAGACGGTGATGGACGACCTTGGAAACGGGTATGTGCTTCTCAACAATAAAATCAAGTCTCCCAGAAGTATTCAGGTAGTCCTTGGCACTGATTACACTTTTAGGGCATACAATCGTCCTTTTAAAATCACTGCGGAGGCCTATTATAAGAATCTGCATAATTTCATATCCTACGAATATGATAATCTTAAGATTAACTATTCCGGAAAGAATGATTCGAAAGGATATGTGATGGGTCTTGATTTCAAGTTGTTCGGACAGTTTGTGCCCGGTTCCGATTCCTGGATTTCGGTGGCCTTGATGAAGACTCAGCAGGATCTCAATGGTAAGAAGGTGCCATTGCCCTCTGATCAACGCTATGCTTTCGGGCTCTATTTCACGGATTATTTCCCGAAGTTCCCGCGGCTGAGATTCAGCCTTCGCGGTGTCTTCTCGGATGGCCTTACCCTAACACCTCCTCGTGTCACCCGCGACCAGGCATATTTCCGCTCGCCCTCTTATAAACGTGTGGACATAGGAGTGTCCTATCTGATTATCGGAGAGGCGAAGGATGGAATGAAACAAAGAAATTTCTGGCGCCATTTCAAACGTCTGAGTGTCGGTCTCGACCTCTTCAATATGTTTGATATCTCCAACGTCAGCAGCTATTACTGGGTCACAGATGTTAACAACCTTCAATATGCTGTGCCAAACTATCTGACTCGCCGACAGATAAATTTCCATCTTTCTGCAGAATTCTGACATCTTGCCGGCTTGTGGCAGACCACTTCCGGGTGTTTCTGTATGTATAATCATTTTATTTTTGTATCTTTGCATTTGGAAAAGAAGACTCCTAAAATTGGAGTATTTAAGATTCAATAAAATGGCAAAGCAAGAAGACGTTTTCAAAACCATCATAGCTCACGCCAAGGAGTATGGTTTTGTGTTCCAAAGTAGTGAGATTTATGATGGGCTCTCAGCTGTCTATGACTACGGGCAGAATGGAGTGGAACTCAAAAATAATATTAAAAGATACTGGTGGGAGGCAATGACGATGCTCCATGATAATATCGTGGGTATTGACTCCGCTATTTTCATGCACCCCACTATCTGGAAGGCATCGGGTCATGTCGATGCATTCAACGATCCCCTCATCGACAACAAAGATTCCAAGAAACGTTACCGTGCCGATGTATTGATTGAAGAGGAGCTTGCCAAATTCGACGACAAGGCCAATAAGGAAGTGGCTAAAGCAGCCAAGCGTTTCGGCGACAGCTTCGATGAAAAACTATACCGAGAAACTAATCCTAAAGTGCTTGACATCACATCTAAGCGTGATGAGCTCCATAGGCGTTTCTCTGATGCCATGAACGCAAACGACCTTAACGAACTTCGCCAGATTATTCTCGATTACGAAATTGTAGACCCGATATCCGGTACTCGTAACTGGACCGATGTGCGTCAGTTCAACCTTATGTTCAAGACGGAAATGGGTTCAACTGCCGACGGAGCTATGGATGTGTACCTTCGTCCCGAAACGGCTCAAGGTATTTTCGTCAACTATCTGAATGTCCAG
The DNA here is from genome assembly GCA_022509205.1 of Muribaculaceae bacterium. Classification (GTDB taxonomy): domain Bacteria; phylum Bacteroidota; class Bacteroidia; order Bacteroidales; family Muribaculaceae; genus Lepagella. Next base: position 3,677 of record JAFLTR010000053.1, read on the forward strand.
AAAACAGGGCGTATGCGCATACCGTTCGGTATCGCTCAGATCGGTAAGGCTTTCCGCAACGAGATTGTGGCCCGTCAGTTTATTTTCCGTATGCGTGAATTCGAACAGATGGAAATGCAGTTCTTCGTGCGCCCCGGTGAGGAACTCAAGTGGTTTGAAACCTGGAAACAAAACCGTATGAAGTGGCACAAGACACTTGGTTTGGGGGATGAAAAATACCGTTTCCACGACCACGACAAACTCGCCCATTACGCTAACGCTGCTACTGATATCGAATTTCAGATGCCGTTTGGGTTCAAGGAAGTGGAGGGTATTCATTCACGTACAAACTTCGACCTCGGGCAACATGAGAAATTCTCGGGTAAGAAAATCCAGTATTTCGATCCGGAGCTTAACGAGAGCTATGTGCCTTACGTTATCGAGACCTCAATCGGCGTTGACCGTATGTTCCTTTCCGTTTTCTGCAGTTGCTACGAAGAGCAACAGCTTGAAGGGGGCGACAGAAGGGTAGTGCTTCATTTCCCGGCTCCTCTGGCTCCGGTAAAATGTGCCGTGCTTCCGCTCGTTAAAAAAGACGGTCTTCCTGAAAAAGCCAAGGAGATTCAACAGAAACTCAGATTCGACTTTACCTGTCAGATCGATGAGAAAGACTCCATCGGAAAACGCTACCGCCGTCAGGATGCTATAGGCACCCCCTATTGTATCACAGTAGACCATCAGAGCCTCGAAGACAATACAGTGACATTGCGCCATCGCGACTCCATGCAGCAGGAGCGTGTAAATATCGACGACCTCGAGTCTATCCTCTCTGAAAAAGTGAGCATTAATTCCTTACTACGGAAACTTGTGTAAATTTTTGAAAATGAAAAGAATTCTAAAATATATTATCGTTGTCCTGGCAATTCTGCCTCTGACTTCCTGTAACTATAACTCACTCGTAGAGCAGCAGCAGAATGTAGAGCAATCATGGGCAGAAGTGGAAAACCAGTATCAACGCCGTGCTGACCTTATTCCAAATCTTGTGAACACGGTGAAGGGTTATTCCACCCATGAAAGCGAAACATTTGAAAAGGTTACCCTGGCTCGAGCCAAAGCCACTTCGATCACTATCGATGCCGATAATCTTACGGAGGAGAACCTTGCAAAATTCCAGGAAGCACAAAATGAATTGTCGCAGGCCCTCAAGTCCTTGCTCGCTGTCACTGAAGCATATCCCGATTTGAAGGCAAATGAGAATTTCATGAATCTTCAGACTCAGCTTGAGGGCACGGAAAACCGTATCACAACGGCCCGTATGCGCTACACTCAGGCTGTCAGGGATTACAACACCGCAATCAAGAAATTCCCCACGACGATTTATGCAGGTTGGTTCGGTTTCCAACCCAAACCACAATTTAAGGCTGAAGAGGGTGCACAGAGAGCTCCGCAAGTGCAATTCTAAATATCTGAAAGATTAATGAAGTTATCCAGAATATTCCCTGTCCTGACGGCTGCCGCTCTCTTGATTCTTCCATCCTGTTTCAACGACGACGACAACACGGTCGACTATTCCTCATGGCGCACTCTGAATCAGAAATACATCGATTCAATAGAGACGGTGATGGAGAACGGTCAGTACCTTTACACTAAGGTATCGCCCTCATGGGATCAGTCTTTCTCCATTTTTATGCGCTGGCACAACGACCCGGATGAAAATCCAAGCTTCGTTACCCCTCTTTCCACTTCAACCTGCCACGTCAAATATACTTTGACAAATATTCAGGGTGATACTCTGGATTCTTCGGCCTCTTTCACGTGTGTGCCCAACAATATGGTCACCGGATTCATGGCTGCAGTTACCAATATGAGGGTCAACGACACGGTTACAGCGGTGATTCCTTACACGGCCGGTTACGGTGCATACGGATATGGAGGAGTTCGTCCCTATTCAACCCTTGTCTTCGGTATCAGGCTTGACAGTATAAGTAAGTTGATGTAGGGAATGTTTCGGGTTTTTAAGTTAGCCTTCATTTCCGGATTTTTAATCCTGCTTTCAGGTTGCTCGCAAACAGAGCGGACGGAGGCAATCACGGCAGAAATCACAGCCGCTCAGATGGAGGGTCGACGTGCAGCGGGTATTATTCTCGGTCCGGAATGGAGAGATACAACACAACTGATGAAGGCTCTCATGGATGCAAAAGTGAAGCAAAGCCGATATATAATCGACGGTAAGCCTGAATGTGCCGAAGCATTTGACTCGACTTTCATATCAACCATCAGAAGTGTGAATCCTGATCTGGCAAAAAAAATAAAACCCTAACCCCTAAACTCTATAACTCTATAACTTTAATAAATTTCTAACTTTGCATCTCCGTAACTTTGCAACTCTATATGCCCCGTATCCTATCTTTATTTCTATTTATCCTGCCTCTCCTTGCTTTTGCCGGTAATCCAAAGCGAGAATTCCGGGGTGCATGGCTACATGTGATAGGTCAGTCACAATGGCAGAACAAAAATGTGGCTCAGCAAAAAAAATATATAGAGGAGCAATTCGACCTCCTTTTGGATGCGGGTTGCAATGCAGTGATTTTTCAGGTAAGACCCACAGCAGATGCTCTCTATGTATCGGAAATCGAACCGTGGAGTTCATGGCTCACCGGTCGGCGAGGGAAGGCTCCATCGCCTCTTTGGGATCCTATGGAATATGCAATTGAGGAGGCACATAAACGTGGGATGGAATTCCATGCTTGGCTAAATCCTTATCGTGTCACTTCAAACGCGAAGGAAACCCTCCCGTCTGACCATCTGATGAATAAAGAGCCTCATCGGTTTATAAAGTTCAACGGCCAGACATTTTTCGACCCGGCCTATCCGGAAAATCGGGAGCATATATGCAATGTGGTGAAAGATATTGTGAGCCGATATGACATCGACGGAATCCATATCGATGACTATTTCTATCCTTATCCCGCCAACGGCAAAAAATTTGAAAACGATGATGTCAGCTATAAGAAATTCGGGAACGGGATGGAACGTAATGCGTGGCGCCGTCATAATGTCGACCTTTTGATAGAACAGCTATACTCCACTATCAAGAAAGAGAAGGGATGGGTGAGATTCGGGGTCAGTCCTTTCGGTATATGGCGTAACAAGAAAAATGATCCGCGAGGAAGCGAAAGTTCCGGACTCCAGAATTATGACGACCTTTATGCCGACGTGTTGTTGTGGGCAAAAAATGGCTGGATAGATTATCTGGCTCCTCAGCTTTATTGGACCCTTGACATGAATGCAGCTCCCAGCAGACATCTCGCTAAATGGTGGAACGATAACGCAAACGGTGTGGATATCTACATAGGACAGGATGTGCAGAGAACTATGACTAATGCCGACCCCGGGAACAATGACTCCAATGAACTTGACACGAAAGTAAGACTCTCTCGGGAGCTCCCCAATGTGAAAGGAAATGTGTGGTGGCATGGATATTGGGTCACTGATAATCTCAAAGGAGTGGCAGACTCCCTCGCTTTAAAATATCAGCGCACCATAGCGCTCCCTCCTCTTTATGGCGACAAGAACGGTCGACCCGAAAAAATAAAGAATCTGAAACTTGTTAAAGAGAAAGGGCAGATTTTCCTGATGTGGGATAAACCTTCGCCGGGTCGCAAGCAGCAAGCAACTGATGCAGTACGGTATGTGGTCTATCAATTCTTCCCGGATGAAAAAATAGATATGGATGATTCCGAAACCATCATTGCCCTGACGCCTCATAATGCCGTTTTGGTGGAAGATGCTTCTGCCGGCCCCTCATCCGAAGGTTCTACTTTTATCGTCACCGCGCTCGACCGCTTAAACCGGGAATCAGAACCAACCATAATTAAATGGTAACATCCGATATAAAAGATCTGCTCGACTCAGAGACATTACGAATCAATAACCCCGATTTTATCGGGCGCGATCCGGTGCAATTTCCCCGCAGGTTCGAATCCCTCCGGGACATAGAGATTGTCTCTTTCCTTGCGGCCATGATCGCTTGGGGCAACCGCAAAATGATATGCAACGACATCGAGAAGATGCTTTCCCTCATGGATCATCGACCATATTCTTATATGATAGAAGAAGGTTATGAGGAACTTGACCCCAAATTGAATATCCACCGCACATTTTTCGCGGAACATCTGGCTCATTTTCTGCGTGGTCTCAGAAAGATTTATAAGGAATACGGGTCTTTGGATGCTTTTGCGGCTGCCAATAATATCGGTAAGGAGGAAGCTCCTGCCTGGAAACTTGTGGAACTGATTAATCAGGTGCTTCGCGAGGTGAATGGGTGCGATTCAAGCCGTTGCCTGCCTTTAAATCTTAATCAATCTGCTTTGAAAAGGGTGAATATGGCTTTGCGATGGCTCGTCAGAGACGACGGCATCGTGGATATGGGAGTGTGGAAATCTATCCCCAAAAGCAAACTTTTCATCCCCCTCGACCTGCATGTAGGGAATGTGTCACGCGAACTCGGATTGCTTACACGTAAAGCCAACGACCGCAAAAGTGTTGAAGAACTGACTACTGTACTCCGCGGGTTACGTCCCGATGATCCGGCCATCTATGATTTCGCTCTTTTCGGCATTGGCATCGGCGAATAATCTTTCCTCGGTTTATCGAGTTAAAGCTTCTGCAAAATTATTTCTGAAAATGCACCCTTCTCTTGTAAGCCTTTTCGGATTTTCTAAATCCGTAAATCTCAACATCTCATAAGGATGTATAATCAACAAATTCCCTGAAGCACAATGCTTGAATAATTTTCCTGAAGGTTTCTCTTTTTCAAGAAAAGCTTTTTCTTTGATATAAATCACTTTGCCTCCGACTTCGAGGACGGAATCTAATATTTCCCTTTCTTTCTTAGAAACAAATGCACCGGTCAAGACCCCTCCGTTGCATGCTAAATGCATCCACAGCTCATACTTTCTCTCAACCTCTTCCTCATTATCGGCTCTGTGAATTATAACTGCCTCTTTGAATGGATTTTCAAGAAGAAGGGGATTGCCGTATATCTGACAATTATTGCCGTTAATTAAAATGTCCCCTTTAATAAAGAAATCAGAGAATGTTCTGGTAGTCAGCAATCTTTTTGGATTATCCCGAATATAATCGATAATAGTGGTTATATCATGCTTCGGTCGCAAAATTCTGTCATGGAAAGAAGACTCAAATAAATTGGATTCTCTATTTAGCAGATTCTTTCTTTGGAGTTCAAATTTCGTGAAATATTTAAATCGACTTATGAAAAAGCCTAAATGCACCGGTAATTCTTTTTCAACAAAAATTAGAAGATGAATATGGTCGGGCATGATCACAAACTGAATCACTTTCAAATGGTTGTGAAGCTTTGGAATCGCCTTGATATTAAAGAAAATAACTTTTCCGACAGGATTCTCTATGCAACGAGGATAATTATCACCGCCATAGACGGCATTAATATTTCCGATGACATTGCCGAAATACGGAGCTTCTGAAGATTTGACAATAGTTATATGATAAATGCATCGGCTCTTATAATTATGCCAAGAGGCTCTATGATATCTACTTGCCATTGTTTTTTAGCATTATTGAAGAAGGTAAATCTTCTACCTCTTTCAAACGCCTTACATTCAGAGCGCTATCGTAAATATTTCCCAATATGATATTTTCATTATTATCTCCAAAGAGGCGTTTGTATTATGCAGTAAACGTTCCCCATCTTCAACCCTCGAATTATAACCGCAAATTAATCTCCACGGAAGTAGTGTCTCCCATTTATTAAATCATAGTAAATCTTTCTTTTCATAAAAATTGTTACATCTTTTCAAAGTTATAGCACGGGTTCTGACTACTCCTTTTCAAGATTATCATTATATGCAAAACTACACCTTTTCAAAGTTATTTGCAAATTTATGCTGTCGGGAGACTTCGGCCCCTATTATGCTTCAAATAGGGGTGGAAACATTCTTGTTTCCGGGAATTAAACGGAAGTTGGGATCCGGGGAATTAATGCGGAAATCGGGATCCGGGCATTAAACGGAATTCGGGATCCGGGAATTAATGCGGAAATCGGGATCCGGGCATTAAACGGAAATCGGGATCCGGGCATTAAACGGAAGTCGGGAGACTTCCGCCCCTAAAAAATGAGAAAGATTAGGTGTCATCCCGACACCGAAAACACGGAGTGTTTTCAAAATAAAAAACGCAGGGGATTAGTTGTCGGGATACATAAAAAAGAAAAGATTAATTGTCATCCCGACAACTAATCCTCTAACCTTAAATCTAATACCATGAAAAACACGGATGCAAATTTACAAATTATTTTGGAAATAAAAAATAAGATTTATTAAAAATGTATTTTATTGCCATAATTTTTGTTAAAAATCTCCCATTTTGGTTGATTTGATTCGGGTTTTCATGACATTTTGTATTATTTGTCAATGACACTCTACCCCCAACTTCTCTACTGGAGCTGACGAATAAGCATTTTTATTCTTCTTCTCCTATATCAAAAAGAGCAGGGTCTACACCCTTTGGCAGTCGAGGTACCTTCGCACCGAGTTCAATCAGTTTCCGGCATGTTTTCGGTATGCTCTGGCCTCCATCATCAAGTTTCTTCTGTCCCTCTTTAAAACTTTTGGCCGCTTTTGTCAGATTTTCACCTATCTCGTTATACGATTTCATGAACCCTGCAACCCTCTGCAGCATCTCTTCGGCCAACTCAAACACCTTCGCGTGATTCGCATTCTGGTGGATCTGTTGCCACGTCAGACTAACAATCTTCAATGCTGCATATAGCGTCTGCTCATCTGCGATATATACATTCTTCTCCATGGCCTCACGCCAAAGAGTCGGTTTTGCATTCGTGGCCAAAAGTAGGGCAGAGGTGTTAGGCACGAACATGATCACGTATCCGAGCCTTACACGAGGTTTCGACACGTATTTCGTATAATCCTTTTTCACGAGCTCCGTTACATGCCTCTCAAGACTGGCGATATGCCGCCGCAACGCCTCCTGGCGTTCCTCGTCGGTAGATGCTTCCTGATACTTGAAATATGCCGTCAGCGACACCTTCGAATCGATGATAACATCTTTATTTTGGTCGAGATGCAAAATCACGTCCGGACGGCCCATCTTCCCTTCATCATCTTTTTGTGCCTTCCCGGTCTCGTCTGTGAAGGCCTGCTGGATATCGAAATGGATCCCTTCTTGCAGATTCAGAGATTCCAGAATCTCCTTGAGTATCCTCTCCCCCCATTCCCCCTGATGCTTGCTGTTGCCTTTCAGGAGGGATGCCAACCGGTCGGCACTCGCCTGGGCAGATTCTGTGTGGCTGAGCAAGTTCTTGATACTTTCAGAGAGCCGTCCCCCGAGTTCCGTGTGTCGAGTGGTGTTTTCGGTCACTTTCTCCTGCATTGCCTGAATTGACTGTTTGAGAGGTTCCAGTAAGTGACCGATCTCCTTACCGCTGCTTTCGGTAAATTCCTGTTGACGCTGACGGAGCATCTCTTCGGTAGTGGTCTTCAATTGCAGACTCATGGCATTGGAGGTTTCGGTAAACTGCTCTTTCAGGGTTTTTACTGCCTCGGAATGATTCTTCTCAAGAGCTGCCACAAGCTTGTCGTGGCTCTCTTCGAGATTATGCAGTTCGCGCCGGTATGACTCCTCTTTTTGAAGAAGAGTCTCATTATAGGTCCTCTCTTTAGATTCCAGAAGTGACTTCAAGGAATTCACTTCCTCCTCATTCTTGGGATTAAGCATCTTTCCAAGGATCAGTCCGATAATCAGACCCAATCCTACTCCGCAAATAGCAATTATTATTTCCATATTAAGGCCCGAAAATTGGGGAACGTGGACTAAAAAAATCCCTCAACCCGGTTGTTGGCTGAGGGAGCTTGAATATTTAGATATAGTGGAATTCTAAAATTATTTTTCCTCTTTAGCCACCAGGCAGTTTCCAATAACGATAAAGAGTGCGAGGAACAGACAGAACCAGATTCCGAACCAGCCGAAAGCATATTTACTGTTTTCATGGTCGAAAGCGATACCCACTGCAAAAGCCAGAGAGAAAGCGTAAGGGAAGAAAAGGCCATGCACGATACGATCGAGAACGGCATTTCTTTTCGGCTCCCGGCTGAAGAGCACAGCTATACGGATAAAGAAGGCGACCAGAGCGACGCCACCGAGGCACCCTGCTGCTATTGTTAGCACGGGATGACCTAAAAATCCGATTGTTACATAGGGAAAACACGCGGCCACCAGTTTCATATAGGCCTCGGTCTGTGAGTCAGAGAAAAAACTATTAATCATAGTATCAGAAGTGTTTTGTCTTTGTGGGGTTAAAATTACATAAAAATTTTGAACTGCCTCACAGCAATCCAAATTTTTTTCTAAAATTTCCATTGATTGGAATGAAAATAGGGACGGAAACATTCTTGTTTCCGGGAATTAATGCGGAATTCGGGATCCTGGATTTTAATGCGGGATCAGAGATTTAATGCGGAAGTCGGGAGACTTCCGCCCCTATGACGTTAGTGGGTGGTAGGGGTTTATCAAAGATCCTGAAAAAAAGAACTTTGAAAAAGTTCTTCCCGTTATTTGATAGTAAACAGCGAGTTGGCAAATAATGAAGTGACCCCAAAACCTTGGACAAATTATTATTATCCAGTTATTGCAAGAGTTCGATATTGAATCGGGCTCTTACCATTTAATCGTTCTTTAATTCTCTTATTGTTATAATAATCTATATATTCCTCCAATGCTTTTATAAATTCATCTGAAGATTCAAATTTTTCAGCGTATAGGAGTTCGGATTTCATAATTCCAAAGAAATTCTCTGCCACAGCATTATCCAGGCAATTCCCTTTGCGTGACATGCTTTGTATTATATTGCGTTCAGAGAGTTTCTTTCTATATCCATAATGTTG
>JAFLTR010000054.1 GCA_022509205.1 Muribaculaceae bacterium
TGTCAAACTCGATTTTCATTCCGTTTGCCAGCTTAACCTCATACTCTTTAATGATTCCATCTTTCTTGTCGATTTCGATATTGCTGATTTCAGACTTAAAATCATTCTTAAGAACAGATTGTGCCGTAGCCGGTAGAACTGTAACATCTTTTGTATTAGTGTCACATGAAATAAAAGCTATTGAAAGGATTGCAAATAATCCGATTGCTAAAAATAATTTTCTCATATTTCACATTTATTTTGTCAGTATTAAAAACGGGGAAAACCAAAGTATAGTTTATTGAATTAGTTAATTATCCTGAAATGAGATAGGGGATCTTATTAAAAAATATTTAGTATTCCTATTTTATACATTTTAATTAGCTTTTATTATGCAGTGAAAGTTGACTGTTAAAATTGAAAGTAGAATCGCTAAAAAAGAAATCTGAAATTCTTTACCTTGAAAAGTTTGAATCACCCCAACTACTTAACAAGCCTCTTTTTACCATTGAAAATGTAGCAATTGTTGATTGTTAGAAATTCCAATTAAGTTACAGCTAAAAGCCATGATAGACCCAAAAAGCAACAGTAAAATAATGTAAGAAAATAATAAAGAATATTGAACCAAATTTTTCTTCCTTTATTAGTTCCCCTTAGCAAGAAAAAAACAATACTATATGTGAATATCGACATACATATAGTTGCAATAATCCTTAAGGCCGGGGTCAAGATAATTCGGCCGGGTGGTAAGAAAACCTGAAAAGCGGGATACATAAAAGGTGTTATAATAACAGGTAAAATTATAGTTATAGCTAAGGCAGCGAAGATCAATCTTTTAGTTTTAGGGTGATTTTTATTCATGACGGAAGAATTTAGACCATTATAAAATGATTTTAAAAATATTCCTTTAATTGTTAATCTGCCTAAATTAATAAATAAGCCATGTCTATAATAATAGGTTCGGTTTTATCCCTCAAGTCCTGAGAGTTGGAATTAACAAATAAACGAAAAAGGGCTCTCTTAAACTGAGTCAATAAGAATTAAATTCTTATTACCGGCTTCAGCATTATGAAGAAGGAGTGATTTCATTATGTTTTCCATTTTCCCTATTGCTACAAAATCCCTTAGCACTGAAATCGCTTGATCGAAATCTCCCATTTCTCGGTATAATTCAGCTAAAAGAAGACTCGGGGGTGATTGTTCTTCTATAATAGAAATTAATTTTTTTAGATTTATCTGAAATAAAGTATAATCCCCATTTTCTCTTTCCTTATCCATTGTTAATTCAAGCGGAAGACTGATGTTTTCTGAATCCCTGAAAGCATCATTAAATCTATATAGAAATTCCAGTCTCAGTTGGAGTTCCTCATCCGGACTGAGATCGGTTTTGAGCAATTCTATAAATGCCTCTTTGATTTCATTATAAGAGAGTAATCCGGTTTCTAAGGAATAATCAGATAGTTGTTCAGAATATCTATATGGAGCTGAAATAAGCATAAAATAAGAATTACAATCCATACATTTTTGAACAGGTGATAAGGTTGGAGCCATGGGTGCAAATTGATATCCGTCAGACCATAATAAACTCCCAAAAGAATTTCCGGAAATTAGAGTCATCAGAGATTTTTCCGCACCGCACGAAGGACACTCAACGATAAGAGCCGGACCCGGCTTCATGGCTGAAAGAGTTTGAAAAATAAAAAGAAAAACCCCAATGAAGAATATTTTCGGTGGTATTAATGCCAAATTAGATTTAACCATAGATTGCTTCTTTTTAAAGTTCTCTTTTTATTAATAAAAATTTGTTATTATTCGGTCCCAACCCATAAATTTCAAAATCCATCTCTTCTCCGGTGGCGGGTACTGCTAAAACAGAGTTATTCTTAAGTATCTCATATTCAAAATATGATCTTCTTTTTTCCGGAGAAAACCATTTCCTTAATAAAAATAAACCATCCCCCAAATCATATTGCACATCTTCATATCGGGCGTATTGAGGATAACACATCATGGCATCTTCTCCTATCCAATCTCCCTCTTGTGATACAATCAACCTTTGAATATTAATTCCATGCTGTGACGTGTGGCTTTGAATGGAAAAAAGTGCATAACATCCTTGCCAATTTATGAATTTAACAACTGGCAAAGCTGTGGGTATGGAATTTTTTATTTTGTTAAAGAATGATTCGTTTTCCAAATTTGACACTTTACTATTTAAGGGAATTTAGTTCAGATTCGTATTGTTTAATCATTTGAAAACACTCGTCAACAATTTGTCTGCGCAGGAAATCTTTTCTGCCCGAATTATCTTCTGAAGATGAACTGTTGCCTGTGTAGTTACTAACAGATGATGATCCCGAGTAAGAAGGTGAAACAGATGTAGGTTGCTGAGACGAAGAAGTAAGAGCGGATGTAAACGAACCTAAAAGGGCACTTAATAAGGAATTATTTGTTAAAAATTGCCTCGAATATAACCTTGCCCATGACAGCTTACGCATGTACCATTTCCATAGCAAAGACTGCATTTCGTGTTATAGTTGTTGACATATCCGACTCCGCGACAATGTTGGCATTTTCCTGAACCGTTACATCCGCGGCAAGTTGCTTTATGGCTATTGTAGTTTGAATTCGAGTTTGAGTTTGAGCCTCCGTTATAGGAAGGAGATGCGTAACCTCCTCCATAAGAATCGGTATAAATTACAATGAAATTACCATCTATTGAATACTGACGGTAATCTCTTGTTTCTGTTTTTTGGCCATTGTTGAAATACCAACGGTACATCTCTCCGTTGTTGTTAAAGTAGTAAAAGTTGCCATTTCTAAAGTTGAAATTAGTATCAAAACCTTCACCACCTTTTTCAGTCATAATTTTCTCTCCCGACGGATAACGATAAGTTCCCAAAAAACAAACGTTGGATACCTGACCATTGGTTAAAGAAGTGCGTTTAATCCCATTAAAAGTGCTTCCGTCATTAAAACTGAGACTCACGTTCTCATCATTTGTTGACATGCTGAATGGTCTGAAGTAAGTTTGGGCTGAAGCTGTTCCACTATAAAAAATAAGAGTGGCAAACATGCCAAAGAGAATTTTGAAAAGATAGGATTTCATCTTGTGGGCTTGCCTCGGTCCTCCTCTCGTCGGCTGTTAGCTGTATATAAAAAGAAAGCGTAGGAGTCTGTACCGTTACTCGTCCTACCGCTCAAGGTCTTCGCATTACCCATTCCAGTCGAACGAGCAACGCAGAAGCCTACGCAGAATGTGAATACAAACAAGAGAACTATGTTCGCACACCATTCCTCTGTTGATTAATCATATCCGCCGGCATCTGCCGTTGCTTCATCCTTGACTGGAATATTCAAAAGTTGCGAAGTTCTGAACGGTCAAGAATCAAGCGTCAGCAAACGCTTTCCATTATGTCTGAATCTTTCCGCTACCCATAACCGGGCTCCAACGGTCAGTCTTCATTAGCAAATTTAATAATAATTTTTTGATTTCTTATGAAGTTAAAAATATAATATTGCTATTTAATTATAACATCCGGAAAATAAAATTTAGTTTTATATGTTTTGACATCCGTCGCTGTATATTCCAAAATGGAATAAATTGAAGCTTATACTAATTCAATAAAAGAAATAAATTAGGTCTAAATGGAAAGAGTCCGGTGGAATACCGAACTCTTATCCAATTTATGGTCCAACTTTTGAGATGGCAGCGCATTTTACACATCTCTCATTATTGTTTATTTGATTATTTATTTCACCAATACTTTCTTGCCGTTTATGATATATATACCCTTTGACGGATTTTGGACACGGCGACCATTGAGATCGTATATAACCACTGACTCCTCCTCTTTCGGGTTCAAGCTTACAGAACTTGATTCTCCTTCAAAACTTAGTTTAGAAATACGGAGGTATTGACGCTTAACAGAAGGGTTATAGATGTCAGACTCTTCAACTGCAGCTTTTGTGATTGCTTCCACTTCTGTATCAGTGGGATCATATCCGGAGATAATCACCAAACCCTTGCTAACCGGAATAGTCACTTCTTTATAGTCTGAGTTAGAAGTCACTCCTTCACCATAGACTTCACCATTTACGTTTACAAATCTTGCCGCATTGTTACCGGTGTTAGCATAAGTTACTGTCAATTTACCATTTTCGGCAGCATTTAACACAATGCAATTTCCTTGATAGAACTCGGCATTATTGGCCTTTCTATACACATATTGGGCACACATATAAAGCTGGCTTGCATCTCCAAATTCTGCGGCGATATTATCATAGATGCCGTAGCCTACAATGTCGGAAAGCACAAACCAATCTTCATCTTTTTTAGGAGTAGATGTTTCTGTCAGTGCCGTGCCATCGTTAGAGGCTCCGAATTTCGACCAATCCCAAATAGAAGTACCAACTACCGGAGTAAGTTCAGAGAGTGCTTTAGGAGAGAAAAGAGTGAACTCGGCATTTGCTTCGCTCGGAGTGTATCCGGCAAGTTCCGCTTTTACCTTGATTGAAGTTGTTTCGGTGAATGTCACTCCTTCGGATGGAAGTGCGGTCCAGGTCCCACCATTGTTTACAGTATAGGTGAGAGTAGCGCCTTCAGTGGCACATGTAGCTGTCACGGTCACAGAGCCTGTGAAAATTCTTTTAGCCGGAAGAATCACCGGAGTTTCAACCATTGGTTTTGTCACAGTAAATGTAAATTCCCCGGAAGAAGCGAGATATTTACCATCTACGGCTGTTGATTTGAAGGTAACAGTTGTAGTGCCTTCTTTCTGCGGAGTCACACCACCATTGGCATCAACATTCACAATGCCGGGAGTTGAATAAACAATATCAGTGAGAGTCACTCCGTTAAGGTCATTCTTACCCGCTATAGTAATTTGAGCTGTCTCGATAGTGCTGATTTCATTAGAGGAAACTGCAAATTCAGGAGCTGTGGCTTCAGCAGGAGTCATTTCTCCGGCAAAAAATTCAGCACAGTAATAACGAGTTTCACCACCAATGCCATAAAAAGACACAATATATTCTTTATCAGGGTCTAACCCATCAACCTTAACGATAAAAGAACCTGAATTGCCTTTGCGAGTAACTTCTGCATGATGGTTCTTTTCATCCATGGTTTCAAGGCCTTCAGTAAATTCTGTACAAGATATAGCCATGCCACGGCCGGATGAAGTAGTGGTGCCATGACCTATAACGCTTTCAATTCCTTTAACATGCATGTGGATAACTTGTTTTTCTGAAGTAAAGGTGTTGCCTTCATTCTTAATTTTTATCATGAGCACACTATTTGTTATTGAGACAATATTATCCTCGATACCGTTCGGATTCCCGTTTTTATCATTATTGACGTTAGTATATTTTTGGCCATTGGTACCATAACTGGGCACAACACACCAATCAGTCTCAGGGTTTCCCGCGGCTGTTATATCAGTACAATAAACTATTTCATTTTTGGATATTGTTTTTACACCTTGCGGCACATAGTTAGCTGCGAAAGCATTGACCGTGGTCGCTAACGCAAATGATGTTAGAAGAAAAGTAAAAAGTTTTTTCATAGATAGAATTTATTGGTTTATAGATTTTAGGTTGATATTCCGAGTTTTTAATATTAAAACATTAGTAGATTATTTTTCAATGAAAGAAATCTCAAACATTAAATCTAACAAATTGATTTTAACATCATTATCGGATTCTATATTTAATAATGTCCGAAATTTCTATCGGGTGGTCTCTTCATGCAAAAATTAGGCTGATTCTTTATTTAATAATATTTAACACCGTCTTTATTAATCCATAAAAATATTGTGGATAATTTTGTTAAATATGAATAAATTAACCTTTACTTTGTGATATGCAAATATAAATACAAATATAAAACTAACCAAAATTTTTTAATATCCATGAAAAAACCTCTACGCCTTTCGATGATGTTGATGGCCATGGCTATTGGGAGCAACTCAAGCCTATTAGCAATAGGTGGCGATGGTGCTTATTTCATCAATACATTCGAAAATCTTGAAGAATATCCATCTTCGTCAAGTAGCACAGAGACTGCTTTTAATGTTGAAGGTCAAGGAGAGTGGCTATATCTAAATTCATTTTCAGCCTCAAATGCCAGTTACATTCCTGACGGATCGGCCCATAATCTTCGCATGCCGAAAAACGGTTCGTATGTGATTACACCCATTGTAGCTAACGGAGTTAACAGGGTGACATTTGATATCGGTAGGGCTTCTGTGAAGGTTTATTCGTCATCCGACGAAGGTGCTACATGGAAGGAAGAAAACCAGAATGTGTCAGGCAAGAATGTGACAGTGAATATTGGTTCGGATACTGTAAACCGCATCAAAGTTGCCAATGAAACATCCAAAGATGCTGATATCGACAATCTTGCCGTGTATGCACAAACTTACGAACTGCCCGTGACGCTTACTACCGTAGACGCTACCAACATCACAAAGGAAAGCGCCACAGTGGGAGGGGCAATAACCAAGAATGCAGGTGAGATCATCACAGAAGTGGGAGTAGTATGGAGTTCATCCTCTAAAGAACCGACTATTGCCGACACTAAAGTTGTATCACCTGCAGTTACAAACCAATTTAGTGTGACTATTGATAATCTTAGGGAAGGAACATCGGTATATTATAGAGCCTACGCACTCTATGGCACTACTCAAACTTACGGCCCTGTGAAGAGTTTCAAGACACTGGCGGATGAGTCCGGTCAGCAAATCGACGAGTTGGGCCGCTATTTTGTCCAAGACTTTGAGGATGCAGAAACCTTCCCACAAGAGGCCGGGGCAAATAATATGGAATATTTTGTTGCCGGCCAAGGCTTATGGATCTATAACAATTCTTATAAATCTACCAATTCAAGTTATAATACCAATGGTTCTACTATGAACCTTCGCATGCCTAAGAACGGTTCCTACGTAATCACTCCGATACTCAACAGTGGAGTTAAGACCGTGGAATGGGACGCAATGCGCAAAGAGGTGACAGCCTTTACCTCGAACGACGGAGGTGAAAGTTGGACAGCCGCTACCAACATTGGATCCAACAATACAAAACGCACGCTTACAGTTGAGGATTTGAATGTGAACCGCATTAAACTCAGCAACGACACCGGCAGCGATGCTGATATCGACAATATCATTGTTTATGCTCAGGCTTACGGAACGCCGGCAACTGTGGTTACCGGTGATGCCACTTCCATTACAAAGAATTCTGCGACTGTCAGCGGTAACATATTAGATAGTGGCGATCAGCCTATCACTAAGACCGGCGTGATATGGAGTTTCAGTGCGCAGCCCACTCTCGCCGACAATGTGATAGAATCTGAAGATCCTCTTCAGACATCCTTCTCATTATCCATTTCCGGGCTCAAAGCCGATAAAACTGTTTATTATCGAGCTTTCGCACTTTCCAATGCTGGTTATGCCTATGGAGAAATTAAAAATTTTGTTACTTCTCCTGCAACAGCTGCAGTGATTTCTACAAGCGAAGTTACAAAGAGCGGTTCCAAATATAGGGTAGGAGGCGTTGTTACAGACGACGGAGGCCTTGATCTTAACGAAACAGGAGTTATCTACGGGAAACAAAGTCTCACGTCAATCAATACAATTGATGAGGCGAAAGTTGCAGGAGCCACCGTGATTACCATGAGCAAGCCGTCGAGCAGTTTCTCTGCTTCAGTGGCACTTGAAGATGGCACCACATATTTCATTCGCGCTTATGTCGTGACAGACTTCGGCACGTCGATGGGTAATCAGATAAGCTTCTCGACCGATGAAGTGGAGGATACTCCCGATGTAATTTTAGGAGAAGTAATCTGGTGTTCTCCTGATGGAAACGATGACACGGCCGACGGTTCGGAAGGTAAACCTTTCTTTGATGTGCAGAAAGCCATAGACATGGCTAAGCCCGGCGACCGTATATGGATGAAAGCAGGAACTTACGTGTATGACAAGCGTATTAATATCGACGACCGCAACGGTGAGCCTGAGAAACTTATACAACTTTGGGGTTATAACGGACGTGCGGTGCTCGATTTCTCGGCACAACCCTACCACAAACATTCCGACAATCCTTATCAAGGCATTCGCCTCACCAGCTCTTACTGGCATTTCAAGAATTTGGATATCACAAAAGCTTCTGACAACGGTTTGCTGATAGAGCGCAACAAACCGGCAGGAGGCTCTTCAAGTGATATCGCGAACCGCACTCAAGACGCCCACGACAACATAATCGAACTTTGCAACTTCTATCGTAATGGCGACACCGGATTGCAGATTAAGAACCTTGGCGCATACAACAAAATCATCAATTGTGATTCATATCTCAACTGCGATGAAGAAGAAGGCGACGCCGACGGTTTCGCTCCGAAACTCTCAGTTGGAGACGGCAACTACTTCTACGGCTGTCGTGCTTGGGCTAACAGTGACGACGGTTGGGATGTTTACTATAAGAAAGAGGGTGGCTTTGGCGATAATATGACCATTGTTCTTGAAAATTGTATAAGCTATAAAAATGGATTCCTTGATCTTGAAACCATAGCCCCGAAAGGGAACGGCAACGGATTCAAGTGCGGATCTAACCAAGGGGCTATAAATGTGTATATGAACAGATGTCTGGCTATCCACAACAAAGCCAAAGGATTCGACCAAAACCATAATGCGGGTGATATCATTCTAAACAATTGCACCGGCATGACTCTGACATCTATCGATGTCAAGTCATATTCCTATCGAATTTACGAAGACATAAGTGCAGGTCATGAAGTTCGTCTCACCAACTGCATAGCGATCAACGACAACTCGCGCACTGATAAACATCCGGAAGATTCCTCTCAACATGGTAAACAGAGCGATTATGGCCGTTTTGAAATTGACCCGACACTCCCCGGCCTGACACTCATCAATTGCGAATTCCAATCGGCTTTCCCGGAATATTTCGTTGATCTCACTAATGATGAGGAACTCATAGCTCCTCGCGACGAAGACGGGAACATACCTGAAACGACATTCGCTCATCTTCGTGAAGACTCCCCATTGATCGATGCCGGTGTTATTGTAGAACCATCCAATTATCGTGGCATTGAAGTGAACGGCATCAGTTATGTTGGAGAAGCTCCCGATCTCGGTGCTTTTGAATATGACAGTGAATTTATCTCAGGCGTAAAGTCAATCAAAATAGATTCTTCCGACAATGGCCTAAGTTTGTTTACATCACAAAACGGTATAATCTTTGTGACAGTGAAAGAAGCGAACGGACTTGACAGCTACAAGGCAAGTGTCTACGACCTGACTGGCAGAATGATTCACAGCCAAGAGTTTAACGGCCATACTACAGCTATCAAGTTAAAAGGTCAGTCACCCAGAGGTATGGTGATCATCCTGGTAGAGGGCGGCAACAACTTTAAAGCGGCAGCAAAAGCTATATTGAAATAAGAATCAGTTAAAGAAACTTAGGATAACATAATGAAGAAGTTTGCATTAATCTTCACGATGGCGACTCCGTTGGTAGCAACGGCAGTCGCCGTAGCTCCATTAAGTGAATATGACCTTAACCAACCTGTTGGATGGGGAGCTATGCCCGACTTTGAAGTAACTGGCGGAGAAGGAGGTCAAGAGATTGTAGTGACAACTGAGGCAGAATTTGATGCTGCCATGAACACACGCGATAAAGAGACGCGTGAACGAGATGTGCCGATGATTATCTATGTAAAAGGCGAGATAGAGTTCAAGTCAATGCACACTTATCATGTGAAAAACAAAACGATACTGGGACTTCCCGGAGCCAGAATTTTCAGTAACGATCGCACTAAGAAAAACAGCGGAGTGCTCAAATTCACAAGTGGCAGTGGAGCAGACTCTGAAAATATCATAATACGCAATCTCACCATCCAAGGTGCGGGAGCCTATGATGTTGACGGTGACGACGCACTGTTGTTCCAAGGAGTAAAACGAGTATGGGTTGACCACTGCACAATCGGTGATGGAGTAGACAGCAGTCTTGACTGCAACCATGAGTCGGACTATATCTGCATATCATGGTGTAAATTTGTGTATAGCATTCCGCCGTTGGCAGGGGGAAGCGGCGGCTCGGACGATCACCGCTACTGCAATACATGGGGCTCGAGCGATAAAGACGAAACGAGCCCGGGACATCTCAACACTACATTTGCAAATTGCTGGTGGGACGAGGGGTGTATGGAACGTTGTCCACGCGTACGTTTCGGGAAAGTTCATATAGCAAATTGTTATTATACTAACAAAGGCAATCACTATAGTATCGGCTACGGTTATAAATCGAATATATACGCAGAAAATTGTTGGTTTGCCGATGGAGTGGTTGTTGATAAAGACTACACTGATGCCAAAAAAGGGTATGGGGAATATAATCTTCAAATAGTGAATTGTCATAACTCTCCTGATAAGAAGCAATCGGTTGGCGACATCGAATATTTCCTTCCTTCCGACTATTATGAATATGAAGTTTTCGACATGGAACTTGTGCCGATAATTGTAGGCAACGAGCAACGAGGAGCCGGTGCTAACCTCATGGTTGAAGAAGGCAAGGGTGTAACCGGATATGTAGCGCAAGAATCATCTATCGATGATATCAAGGTTGAAAAGGCTATGGTGACATCAAGAGAATACCTAACCCCTGACGGCACAAGAGTTTCAGAACCGGGACGAGGTCTCTATATGGTCAGAGAGCATCTTAACGACGGCACTTTCCGTGTCAGGAAGGTGATTTATTGAAATTTTTGAATAGAAAAGGGTGTGTCAGAAGCTCACATGGTTAACTTTTTCAACGAAAGTTTCATCTTTATTCCGACACACCCTCTTAATTATTTTCAATAAGCAATCAATAGTCAACAGTTTTCATCTTTTCGGATTGCTTATAGGCTTCAAGAGCTCTTTCCAAAATAAAAAGTGCGCGTTTGATCTTTTGTTTTTCCAAGACATAAGCAAGACGCACTTCATTTTTCCCGTTTTCAGGATTGGTGTAGAAGCCCTTTCCGGGAGCCATCATAATGGTTTCACCTTTAATTCCCGGTGGTGTGAATTCATCTTTCCAATAAAATTCCTTCAAACACCATTCGCAAAACTTTTCTGTATCATCAACCGGTAAAGAAGCCATGGTGTAAAAAGCCCCCATAGGAATAGGACTATAGCAACCTGGAATCCTATTTATTCCGTCTATAAGAACTTTTCTTCTTTCAAGATAAGATTCATAGACATCGCGAGAATATTGCTCTGTGCCCTCTATCGAAGCTTCGGCAATCAATTGACCGATCAATGGGGGTGAAAGCCTTGCCTGACAAAACTTCATTACTGTTTCTCTTACCCTCCTGTTCTTTGTGATCAGAGAACCGATTCTTATTCCACACTCACTGTATCTTTTAGATACCGAATCTATGAGAATCACGTTGTCCTGAAGTCCTTCAAGGTGCATCGCGCTAATGTAGGGGCTACCCGTGTAAATAAATTCCCGGTAGACTTCATCTGAAAAGAGATAAAGATTATATTTTTTTACAATATCCCTCAATTGGTTCATCTCTTTTTGAGTATAGAGATAGCCTGTAGGGTTATTGGGATTGCAAATCAAGATAGCTTTTGTTTTTTCATTTATAAGTTTCTCGAATTCATTAATTTTAGGAAGACTAAACCCTTCCTCAATTGTGGTGGCTACAGACCTTATGACTGCCCCCGCAGAAATTGCAAAACTCATATAATTGGCATAGGCGGGTTCTGTTAAAATTATTTCGTCCCCGGGATTAAGACAACTCATAAAAGCAAACAATACCGCTTCGGAACCACCACAAGTTATGATAATATCCTCAGGTGAGAGTTTTATCTGGTATCTGTCATAATAATTCACCAAGGCTTCTCTCAAAGATAAATAACCTTGTGAAGGACTATATTCCAAAACTTCGCGATCAATGTGTTTAAGTTTTTCCAAGGCCTTTGGCGGAGTGGGAAGGTCGGGCTGTCCTATGTTGAGTTTGTAGATCAAGACTCCATCATTTTCAGCTTTTTCTGCCAAAGGCGCCAACTTACGTATAGGAGACTCAGGCATTTCAATGCCGCGGGTGGAAATTTGCAAAACGTTATCCATATAGGTTTGATACGAATAGACCTCATCGCTCAAGCAATGAGGTC
>JAFLTR010000055.1 GCA_022509205.1 Muribaculaceae bacterium
TACTCCTCCCTTAAAAATCTCATTGCAAATCTGAATCTCTCTAAGCCAAAGGTGATGGTTAATGCTCCTTTTGCCGATTTTTGGTATATGCCCTCTTCCACAAGTTATATTGCAAATATCATTAGAGATGCCGGAGGGGATTACATTTATAAAAAGGATTCGGGAAATACTTCAATGCCTATCGATAAAGAGGAGGCTTTAGCACTTTTAGCAGAGGCAGACTTTTGGATCAATACAGGTTCTTTTATTTCCCGAGAAGAATTGACAAGTTCATTACCTGACTTTGCCACTTCTGCTTGTGTAAAGAATGGCAATATTTTTAACAATAACCGTAGAATCACCCCGGCACGCGGCAATGATTGCTATGAATCAGGAGCGATTCATCCGGAACGAATTCTTAAAGACTTAATAATGATCCTTCACCCTCAACTTAAAGATGGTGAACTATACTATTATCAACAATTATAATGAGAAAATCAAGAACTCTTATATTGTTTCTTTTCTTGATTTTGCTGACCCTGTTTCTATTTCTATTAGATTTAGGGGTTGGCTCCGTTGGGATTCCTATAAAGGAAGTCGCCAATACGATTCTTGGGAAGCCAACATCGGAGTTGCATCGACAGATTATATGGGATATTCGATTCAATAAAGCCATCACAGCACTTTTGGCAGGAGGTGCATTGTCTGTCAGTGGCCTACAGATGCAGACTCTTTTCCGGAATCCATTGGCGGGTCCTTATGTGTTGGGCATAAGTTCCGGAGCGGGACTGGGAGTGGCTATTTTTATTTTGGGGATACCTTTATTAGGACTATCCGGCAATTCCTTTACTCTTGGATTAGCGGGAGCCGCCTGGCTCGGGGCTGCTGTTATTTTGGTTTTCTTAGGTTTGCTGTCTCAAAGGATAAAGGATATTATGGTTATCCTGATTCTTGGCATGATGTTTTCCTCCGGTGTATCGGCAGTAGTTCAGATCCTGCAATATTTAAGTCGTGATGAAGCGTTGAAATCCTATGTGATCTGGACAATGGGTTCTTTGGGGGAAGTAACGAATAATCAGATTCCGATTTTAGTTGTTGCCGTATTAGCAGGATTTTTTCTGGCAATCTTGTCAATAAAACCGCTAAACCAAATGATTCTTGGAGAAGAATACGCTGTCTCTATGGGTATGAACATAAAGTTCACCAGAAGCATTCTTTTTGTTTCTACAACACTGCTCGCAGGAACTGTAACAGCTTTCTGCGGGCCAATAGGATTCATCGGTCTCGCAATGCCTCATGTCACAAGAATGTTTTTTGATAATTCTGACAATCAAATACTTGTTCCGGCCAATATTTTATCCGGAGCGGCAATCCTCATTCTTTGTGATATTATATCTAAAATATGGACTCTTCCTATAAATGCAGTGACCTCTCTTCTTGGCATACCTGTTATTATTTTCTTAGTCCTTAAAAACCGTTAGAAAAAATAAATTTTCACATTATTGAAGTTGAGCCGGGGCAACTAAAATAAGATGTTACGGAATAATAAAATTGAATAAATTCCTTATATTTGCAGTTGAAAGATGAACCTTAAAACCAACTGCCATGATAAGAATCAATTGCTTCATTGCTGTAGATGAAGAGAAACGACAAATAGTGCTTGACGCAGCTAAAAGACTCACAGAGGCTTCACAAAAGCAGGAAGGCTGTATTGCCTACGATATTTTCGAAAGCGCTACAAGAAGAAATGTCCTCATGATTTGTGAGACTTGGAGAGACAAGATATCTCTCGATGCTCATTCTGCTTCAGAGATATTCCGAAAAGAAGTAGCTATTATGAATAATGAGGCTGTTATGAAGCTTGAGACTTTCGAATTTTGAATCTATGGAAACTGAGCGTATTGAACTATCTGCCGAATGGCCTGATTATCCTGAATTTAAAGAGGGTATTAGAAGAGCTCCCGATAGAGGCTATACTCTCTCAAAAGAAAAAACAGTCACGGCATTAAAAAACGCATTACGTTATCTGCCACCGGAGCTACATGAAAAGGCAGCCCCTGAATTTCTTGAGGAATTAAAGACCAGAGGCAGGATTTATGCTTATCGGTGGAGACCACAAGGTGATCTCAAGGCAAAGCCTATTGATGAATATAAAGGGAAATCGTTAGCCGGGAAAGCATTCCAGGTGATGATAGACAATAATCTCTCTTTTGATATAGCCCTATATCCTTATGAACTTGTCACCTATGGAGAAACAGGACAAGTTTGTCAGAACTGGCTTCAGTACCGACTGATAAAGAAATATCTTGAAGAGATGACTGATGAACAGACTCTCGTAGTGGAATCCGGTCATCCTTTAGGCCTTTTTCCTTCGAAAAAGGATGCTCCTCGCGTGATAATCACTAATGCAATGATGGTGGGTATGTTTGATAATCCACACGATTGGCATGAAGCAATGCAGATGGGGGTGGCAAACTACGGGCAAATGACTGCCGGGGGATGGATGTATATTGGGCCACAAGGTATTGTGCACGGCACGTTCAATACCCTCCTCAACGCAGGAAGATTGCAACTTGGAATTCCACCGGAGGGAGATTTAAGAGGACACCTGTTTATTTCCTCCGGTCTCGGAGGGATGAGCGGTGCTCAACCAAAGGCCGCTGAAATTGCCGGTGCAGCTTCTATTATCGCTGAAGTTGACCCGTCAAGGATTGAAACAAGAAAAAAACAGGGATGGGTCATGGAGGTGACCGACTCTATCCCCGAAGCTTTCCGGATGGCAAAAGAGGCTATGGAGAAGAAAAAACCTGTTTCGATTGCTTATCAGGGGAATGTAGTGGATCTACTCGAACATGCTGTCGCCCATAATATCCCTGTGGAACTTCTAAGCGACCAGACGTCATGCCATGCTGTTTATGAAGGAGGATATTGTCCCGTCGGTCTAACTTTTGAACAACGCACTGCCCTACTTCATGAAAATCCGGAAGAATTCCGCAGGAAAGTTGATGAATCATTGAAACGACACTTTGAAGCAATAAAAGCTCTCACTCAACGTGGCACCTATTTCTTTGATTATGGCAACTCTTTTATGAAAGCTATTTATGATGCGGGCATTAAAGAGATTTCTAAAAACGGAATCGACGAGAAAGACGGATTTATCTGGCCGTCTTACGTTGAAGATATTATGGGTCCCATGCTTTTTGACTTCGGTTACGGACCCTTCCGATGGGTATGTCTTAGCGGAAAAAAGGAAGATCTCGCAAAGACAGACAAAGCTGCTATGGATTGTATAGATGTGGAAAGGCGTGGCCAGGACAGGGACAACTATAACTGGATTAGGGATGCTGAAAAGAATGCGCTCGTTGTGGGCACCCAGGCAAGAATTTTATATCAGGATGCGATGGGTCGACTTAACATCGCATTAAAATTCAATGATATGGTGAGGAAAGGAGAAGTAGGACCCATCATGTTGGGAAGAGACCACCATGATGTCAGCGGCACAGATTCTCCATTCCGAGAAACATCCAATATCAAGGATGGCTCGAATGTGATGGCCGATATGGCTGTACAATGTTTTGCCGGGAATTGTGCGCGCGGTATGAGCCTTGTAGCTCTCCATAATGGTGGCGGAGTCGGAATCGGGAAAGCTATCAACGGTGGCTTTGGAATGCTACTTGATGGTTCTGAAAGAGTGGATGAAATTCTTAAGAATGCAATGCTTTGGGACGTAATGGGTGGAGTTGCAAGGAGATCATGGGCAAGAAACGAGAATGCTATTTCTACCGTGAAAGAGTGGAATGAAACCCAAAGTAAAAACGGATTCTGTATAACGGAACCTTTCCTGGCTCCCGAAGGTATGGTGGAAAAACTTGTAAAGGAAAACTGATGTTGAATTAAAGCTCTGAATGCAGAGACTCAATTTTATAGCAAATGAAACAGATTATAGAATGTGTGCCCAACTTCAGTGAGGGTCGCGATAAAGAAAAAATGGAGAAAATCCTTGACTGCTTCCGTGGAAAGGATGGAGTGAAACTTCTGGATTATAGCAACGATGTTAACCATAATCGTATGGTTGTTACATTGGTTGGCGAATATGAACCATTAAAAAAAGCTGTGATAGAATCTGTGGGCAAGGCTGTTGAACTTATCGACCTAAACAAACACGAAGGCCAACATCCACGAATGGGAGCAGTAGACGTAATCCCCTTTATCCCAATACGTAATGCTTCAATGGAGGAATGTGTTGCCCTATCTAAAGAAGTGGGACAGGAAATTGCTGAAAAATTTAATTTTCCGGTATTCCTTTATGAAAAATCAGCGACCGCACCTCATAGGGAAAACCTTGCTTCAATCCGAAAAGGTGAATTTGAGGGTATGGCTCAGAAAATTCATGAGCCGGAATGGAAACCGGATTTTGGACCCTCCGAAAGGCATGCCACTGCAGGAACTGTGGCAGTGGGCGCCAGAATGCCTCTTGTGGCTTATAATATAAATCTCAACACCAACCGACTGGATATTGCCAACAATATAGCCAAGAAAATCAGACACATCAATGGTGGTTTTCGTTTTGTAAAGGCGATGGGGGTAGATCTCGCTGACAGGGGCATCGTCCAGGTTTCTATCAATATGACGGATTTCACTCGCACTGCCCTCTATAGAGTGTTCGAGACAGTGAAATTTGAAGCTCAAAGATGGGGAGTCTCTATTGCAGGAAGCGAAATTGTGGGGCTTGTCCCAATGGCAGCAATTGTAGACACTGCCGAATATTATCTCGGACTCGAAAATTTCAGCATTGATCAGGTGCTTGAAAGTAAATTATAAATAAATACCTCTGAAGATCCACAACCGATAATCTTCTATCAAAATTTGATAACCACAATACATGGAAGGGAATCTTATAATTGAAAACACGAGAATCGTTACACCCCTTGGTTCGGAAGCTGTCAAAGGCCCTGGTATGGGGAAACTTTACGAAATCGAAAACGGTTGCATCATTATTGAAAAGGGCCGAATCATATATTCCGGTCCCATGAAAGATAGACCGACCGATCAGGATTTTTCAAAATTTAAGATTCTTGATGCCTGCGGGAATGTGGCTTTGCCGGGTTTTGTAGACTCCCATACTCACGTCATGTTTGGAGGTTTCCGGCCTGACGAATTTGAATGGCGCCTTAAAGGGGATTCTTATATGTCGATAATGGAACGAGGAGGTGGGATTCAATCTACCGTCAATGCCACTAAAAATGCGACAGACTATCATCTTGTCAACAAGACGGATTGGTTTCTCAGAAAGATGAGCGAGATGGGTGTCACAACTGTAGAAGCAAAAAGCGGATACGGACTTGATTCCGTTACGGAACTAAGATTGTTAAATCTTCTGGATTACCTTAACCGTCATGATGATATGTTCCTTGATATTGTCCTGACATTTATGGGTGCTCATGCGGTCCCACCCGAATATGCCGGAAGAACAGCGGACTTCGTGGATGAACTTATAAAAATTCTTCCGGAAGCAAAAAAAGTGGCAACGTTTTGTGATGTCTTCTGTGAAAAAAATGTGTTTGAGATTGAAGATAGCCGTCGATTATTGCAGGAAGCAAAAAAAGCAGGCTTTAAGCTTAAACTTCACGCCGACGAAATTGTAACTTTGGGAGGTGCAGAATTGAGTGCTGAACTCGGAGCAGTTTCAGCCGACCATCTTCTCCATGTAAGTGACAATGGTATAAAACGTATGGCCGAGGAGGGAGTGGTTGCCACTCTCCTTCCTTTAACAGCCTTTGCTCTTAAAGAGCCATTCGCACCTGCAAGGAAATTTATCGAGGCAGGCTGTGCAGTCGCTTTAGCAACAGATTTAAATCCCGGCAGTTGTTTCTCCGGATCTATTCCTCTAACTATAGCGTTAGCTTGTATCTACATGAATATGTCAATTGAGGAAACCATAACCGCTTTAACTTTAAATGGTGCTGCCGCCCTTGACATGGCACAAGAAATCGGAAGTTTGGAAAAAGGGAAACGGGGTGATGTTATCCTTCTTGGTAGCGACAATTACCGGGTTTTGCCATATTATGTGGGTATGAATTGCGTAAAAACAACAATCTTCAAAGGAGTCATTGTTTGTCAAAACAATTAAACATCCTATAGGGATAACAATTTGAAAAAGAGTGACTTAAAATTTCAAAATGTAAATTAATATGAAACTTCAAGACTTAACTATAAAAGAATTTCTCGATAAAACAAGAGGTAAGGATCCGGTGCCTGGAGGAGGTAGCATTTCAGCGCTTTGCGGAGCATTGGCGGCTTCTTTGGGAGAAATGGTAACCGCATTGACTATCGGCAGAAAAAAATATGCCGATGTGGAGGGAGAGATGAAGGAATATGCACCTATAATGGAACAAGCCCGTCAAAATTTCCTTAATT
Source organism: Muribaculaceae bacterium (assembly GCA_022509205.1). Taxonomy (GTDB): domain Bacteria; phylum Bacteroidota; class Bacteroidia; order Bacteroidales; family Muribaculaceae; genus Lepagella. The sequence goes on from JAFLTR010000055.1 coordinate 6,397, forward strand.
TCATCGACGAAGATGCAGAGGCTTATCGGTTAGTGTTTGATGCGTTCAAATTGCCAAAGGATTCAGAAAATGATATAAAGCTGAGAAATGCTGAAATTCAGAAAGCCACTTTACAAGCTGCCATGGTACCCCTAAGAGTTGCTGAAACTGCAGTCGGAATTATGTCTACAATTTTCGAGATTGGGTCAAAAGGTAATAAAAATGCTGTTACAGATGCTTGTGTGGCTATGATGTGTGCTCGCACAGCAGCCCTTGGGGCAATCCTTAATGTCAGAATCAATCTCACATCTCTTGAAGATAAAGAGAAAGCTCAGGAACTTGAAGCAAAATGCATGGCTCTTCAAGACGAAGCTCAAGTTAAAGAAGCGTCTCTGTTGGATATGGTCACTTTTTGAGATTATGAAAAAAATGGAAATTTTTGAAATTGGAAGTTGTGACCTCACTTACGCTTTGGTTGAAAAGATCTTGAAGAGTAAATGTAAGCTTGTGCTTTCAGAGGTTGCAAAGAAAAATATAATTAGATGTAGGGAATTCCTGGATAAGAAGACAGACGAGAACACCATACCGGTCTATGGTGTCACTACCGGTTTCGGCTCTCTGTGCAACAAACATATTTCCAGAGGAGAATTGACTACATTGCAAGAAAACCTCCTGAAAAGCCATTCCTGTAGCGTTGGCACCCTTGTAGACAAGGAAGTGATAAAACTAATGCTAATGCTTAAGGCTCATGCTATCTCACTCGGATACAGCGGCGTGCAATTATCAACAGTAGAGAGGATTCTTGATTTCTACAATAATGATATTTATCCCTTGGTTTTCGACCGGGGTTCTCTGGGGGCTTCAGGTGATTTGGCGCCTTTGGCTAACCTTTTCTTGCCTCTGATTGGTGAAGGAGAAGTGATATATCAAGATGAAAGACTTTCCGGTAAAGAAATACTTGAAAGATTCGGATGGCAAGCCATTCATCTTGAATCTAAAGAAGGTCTCGCCCTCTTGAATGGCACTCAATTTATGATGGCCAACGGTATAAAAGCGCTGATAGACGGGTGGCACATGGTGAACTGCTTTGACCTTTTCGGTGCTATGAGTCTGGAGGCCTATGATGGTAGAATTGAACCTTTCTGGGATTGCATCCAGCAAGTTAGACCCCATCCGGGACAAATAGAGACGGGACGGGTTTTCCGAAAAATCCTGGATGGCAGCGAAATCATAAAGAGAGAAAAGGAACATGTACAGGATCCTTACTCCTTCCGTTGTATTCCGCAAGTGCATGGCGCGGTTAAGGATGCAATGAGACATGTCACCGAAGTGCTCCATATAGAGATTAATTCCGTGACTGATAATCCAACTGTTTTCCCTGATGAAGATATGGTTGTGAGCGGCGGGAACTTCCATGGAGAACCTATTGCTCTGGTTTTTGATTATATGGGAGTGGCTCTCCATGAGCTCGGGAACATATCGGAAAGAAGGGTTGCCCAATTAATTCTGGGGAAAAGAGGCTTGCCGGAATTCCTTGTTGCTAAGCCGGGACTGAATTCAGGTTTCATGATACCTCAATATGCAGCGGCCGCCTGTGTAAGCCAGAACAAGATGTATGCTTGGCCCGCTTCTTGCGATTCTATCGTAAGTTCTAACGGTCAGGAAGATATGGTTTCTATGGGTGGAAATTCATCTACCAAATTGCACAAAATTATCGATAATCTAAAAATTATCGCAGCAATAGAATTGATGAATGCTGCCCAGGGAATTGATTTCCGTCGTCCCCTAAAGTCTTCTCCTCTGATAGAAAATATAATGCAGGAATATAGGAAAGTGGTGCCATTCGTTGAAGAAGATGTCGTGATGGAGGAATATATAAAGAAAACTTTAAACTTCCTTGATGATTTTGATATCGTTATAGAATAAAAATAACTTTTTTCAACGGCGACAGATCTTTTCATCCCGGTTAATATTACCGGTTAATATTATTAATGTTATCTTAATAAATAATAAGGATTTTTGTTTACCTTTGTAGTCTGTAATGACTTTATAAATGAGTGGAATTCTGATAGCGGATGCCGGGTCTACGAAGACCCATTGGACTTTCCTTAAAGAAGGGAAAGAAGCTTCTGTCAGATTCTCCTCGGAGGGGCTGAATCCTTTGCATGACACAAAATCTGCTATTATATCTAAACTTCAGTTTGTCAAAGACTCTATAGGGGATATACATCCGGAAGAAATACATTTTTTCGGTGCAGGTTGTGCAATTCCGGAAGTCAATGAAATTCTAAAATTTTGGCTTGGAAGAATTTTCAATTTGAATATTGTAGGGGATAATGTTACAGTTGAAAGCGATCTGAAAGGTGCCGCAATCGCTCTTTTTGGAGATGGCGAAGGGATAGCATGTATTCTGGGCACAGGCTCGAATTCAGCTTATTTTTCCAATGGAAAGTTTCTTAATCAGGTGCCATCTCTCGGATTTATCCTCGGAGATGAGGGAGGAGGTGTCGATCTTGGTAAAAGGCTTTTGAATGCCATTTTCAAAAAACAATTGCCAAAAGATATTTGTGAAAGTTTTTTTAATAAATATTCCTTGTCTCTTTCCGAATTGCTTTCCAGGGTTTACTCAGAACCTAAACCGGCTCCATTTATCGCATCGTTCTCCCCTTTCATTGCTGAACATATAGAAAGGCCTGAAATTTCCGGATTAGTGGAACAACAATTCAATCTTTTCTTTGAGAGAAATATTATCCCTTATGGGGATATAACGGATCTTCCGGTTGGATTTGTCGGTTCTGTGGCTTATTCTTATGCGGAGATTCTGAAAAAATCAGCCCTAAATTATGGAGTTACGGTTTCCGATATAATTGAGGCCCCTATGTTTTCGTTAGAAAGATATTACTCCACGAAATGAAAAAACTGATTTTAATATTTTTCATTGTTATAGGGTCATTTGTCGGCCTTCGTGCCCAACGTCAAGTGATTCAAATTGCTCCATTGTTTGAATATCCGGTAGCTCCGGAAGAATTGGAGTCTATTCAAGATAAATGCAATTATCTTGTTAAGAATTTTTGGAACAATTTTAATTTTAAGGGGAAACAACCGGTTGATCAATACGCCCTTAATGAAGCATTCCTTGTTTATGTGACTACTTTCCAATTTGCGTCTGCAAAGGAGGTGGATTCATCGGTCGATAAAATGATAAAGAACCTCAATGGTAATCCGGGGTTGCTCACACAATTCGTTAAGGCAGCAGAAGAAAACCTTTATGGACCTAGAGCCGAGTTTTGGGCAGATGGATTATATCTGAAGTTTGTTGATGCTCTTTTAAAAAATAAGAAAATACCGGAAAGCAGAAAGACTCGATATGCTAAACAAGTCGCTGCTATTAAAGAAAGTAGTGTCGGCAAGGCTGCCCCATCATTCTGGTTTCAGGATCGTGCAAGAGCTTCAAAACAATATTTTCCAATGTCTACACCCACCATCCTGATATTCGGGAATCCCGATAACACAGACTGGAGACTGGCACGCTTGAAAATGGATTCAAATTTCAATCTTTCTGATGCTTTGCAAAAAGGGAAAATTAATATTCTTTACATTATCCCTCAGGAAAGTGAAAACTGGCAGAGTGAAGTATCTAATTACAACAAATACTGGACTCTGGGACAATCCGATGATGTGAAAAAACATTATGATATTCGTATTGATCCCGCAATCTATATCATAGGCTCTGACGGTAAGATTGCAGAAAAGAATATTTTACCGGAAAATGCCGTGACAAAAATCCTGGAAATGGTTAACTAAACTCGGAAATACAGAAGATAAAAAAGGAGGTGAATAAAAAAGTTACAAAAATGAAAACTCTGAGCTTCTCGAGTCAGATTAAAAGAATATATTTCAAGGCTACCGGATATTCCTATGCTAATATGGGAAGACTCTTTTTGCGTCTCTTCATAGGTATAATGATGATGCAATTCGGAGTCAGACAAATTGAGAATTTCGACTTGTTGAAGGATATTTTCCCGGGAGTAATCGGTATGACAAGTCACGCAACCCTTATAGTGATGATTTGTATTGAGATAATGTGCTCTGCGTTTATCATGTTCGGTTTTCTAACTCGCGTAATGATCATCCCTCCTTTTGTTTCGATGATATTGGCAGAATATTATCTTTTGCACGATTACGTTAGGGAATCGGCCTTTATGCTCGACTGGCAGCAACCGGGTTATGTGCCGATACTTTTCATGGGAATTTATTTCTTTCTATTATTGGTCGGTCCGGGGAAAATATCAATAGATTATTTCCTTTCACTACATATAATTCATACTGAAAATAAAAGCGAAGGGGAACTTGAGGAAGTATGAGAATAGCTGTCTTGGTGTCCGGTGGTGTTGATAGTGCCGTGGTCGTCGATAGGTTGTATCGAGAAGGCCACGACCTTCATCTTTTCTATATTAGAATATCCAACGATAATGAAGAAGGTGGCTGTTCCTATGAAGAAGATATCGAAATGTGTAAGCTGATAGCTTCAAAATATGGGCTGCCTCTTCGCGAAGTATCGCTGCATGAAGAATATTGGGAGTATGTAATGCATTATGTCTTAAATACTGTCAAGAAAGGATTGACTCCCCATCCCGATATGATGTGTAATAAAATCATAAAGTTCGGATTTTTTGAAGAGCGTTGGGGAAAAGATTTCGATAAGACAGCTACGGGACATTACGCATCCATCAAAAAGGATGAAACCGGCTATTACCTTGCCACTGCCAAAGATCCTGTGAAAGATCAGACGGATTTTTTAGCACAGCTTTCTCAAAGCCAGTTAAGCCATCTTCTCTTCCCTATCGGTGAGCTACCGAAAGATGAGGTAAGGAAAATCGCTCGCGAAGCTCATTTGCCTAACGCCGGAAGGAAAGATTCACAAGGTATATGTTTCCTTGGTAAAATTAACTACCGGGATTTTATCAAAAGGCATATTGGGGTAAAAAAGGGGGATGTGGTT
>JAFLTR010000056.1 GCA_022509205.1 Muribaculaceae bacterium
AGTTGACAGAGTGCTTCGTCCGCTTTTCCCAAGTAATTATCATGCCGAGACTTTTGTGAATGTTACAATGTTCTCAGCAGATGAAAATGAAGCTCCTGATGCTTTGGCCGGTATAGCAGCTTCAGCGGCTTTAATGTGTAGCGATATACCGTTTGAAGGTCCTATTTCTGAAGTGAGAGTTGCCAGAGTGGATGGGGAATGGGTGATTAACCCAACTTTCGACCAGATTGAGAAAGCAGATATAGAACTTATGGTAGGTGCTACATACGACAACATCATGATGGTGGAAGGCGAGATGAACGAAGTTTCCGAAGCTGAACTACTTGAAGCTTTGAAAGTTGCTCATGATGAGATCAAGAAACATTGTGTGGCTCAAATTGAATTGATGAAAGAAGCCGGCAAGGAGACTAAGCGAGAATATAACCACGAAATTAATGATGACGACCTACGCAAAGATGTAGAGGATAAATGTTATGCAAAAGCTTATGAAATAGCAAAGGCCGGGAATGCAGACAAGCATTGGAGAGCTGAGAGTTTCAAGGCTATCGTGGATGAATATATCGAGAATCTCCCGGAGATGACCGAGGAGCAACTGGAGAAATACTCACCGGAGCAGAGAATTGCAATGGTGAAAAGATATTACCATGACGTTGAAAAAGAAGCGATGCGTCGTTGTGTGCTCGATGAGGGTGTGAGACTCGACGGCCGCAAGACTACCGAAATACGTCCCATTTGGTGTGAAGTGGATTATCTCCCGGGACCCCACGGAGCAGCTATTTTTACAAGAGGTGAGACTCAGGCTCTTGTGACAGCCACTCTTGGCACAACGCTTGATGAAAAGATTGTTGACGATGTTTTGAATCAAAGTAAAGAGAGATTCTTACTACATTATAATTTCCCTCCATTCTCAACCGGCGAAGCTAAGCCACAGAGAGGAGTGGGACGTAGAGAGATAGGGCATGGAAACCTGGCCCATAGGGCTCTTAAGAGGATGTTCCCTGAAGATTTCCCTTACACATGCCGTGTCGTATCTGATATTCTTGAAAGCAACGGTTCCTCATCGATGGCTACTGTTTGTGGCGGTACATTGGCTTTGCTTGATGCAGGCGTTAAGATGAAACGTCCGGTGGCAGGTGTGGCTATGGGTCTTATTTCTGACAAAGGTGCTACAAAATATGCAGTACTTTCAGATATTTTGGGTGATGAAGACCATCTCGGCGATATGGACTTTAAAGTGACCGGAACTGAGAAAGGTATCACAGCGACTCAGATGGATATCAAATGTGACGGTTTGAGCTATGAAATACTTGAAAAGGCACTTGAGCAGGCCCGTCAGGGAAGGATGCACATCCTCAACATAATCCACGACACAATTCCCGAGGCTCGTGAAGACTATAAGCCTCATGTGCCGAGAATAGTAACACTTGAAATTCCTAAAGATCTTATAGGTGCTGTTATCGGCCCACAAGGTAAGATTATCCAGGGAATTCAAGAGGAAACCGGAACCACTATCTCTATTGAAGAGGATGAAAAGCTTGGTATAGGAAAGGTAGAGATAGCTTCCAAGGAGAAAGAGGGCCTTGATGCTGCTTTAGCAAAGATTAAAGCTATAGTAGCGCAACCGGAAGAGGGAGAGATTTATGATGGCACAGTTAGATCGATACTTGATTTCGGTGCGTTCGTAGAATTTATGCCCGGACGCGACGGCCTTCTTCATATCAGTGAGATTTCCTGGAACCGTCTCGATACGATGGACAACAGTGGATTGAAGGAAGGTGATAAAGTTAAGGTAAAACTAATTGAAATTGACAAGAAGACCGGAAAATATCGTCTTTCAATGAAGGCTTTGACTGAGAAGCCTGAAGGATATGTTGAAAGGGAATCACGTCCACGCCGTGAAGGAGGAGAAAACCGTCCTCGTAGAGATGGAAACGGTGGCCCACGTAGAGACGGTGGTGACAGGGGCCCAAGGCGTTTCGAAGGCAACCAACAGCTGAGAAATGAGGGAGGTGACAGAGGCCCGAGAAGGTTCACTCCAAGAAACAATAATCATCAGCAGCATCCTGATGAAGAGTAAAAATGAAGCAATAAAAAATGGAGGTTCAAAAACCTCCATTTTTTATTATATTTCAAATTTCTAACAACTATTTATGAAAAGCGAGATTAATTGTTTTCATATATAATGTTATTTTGAAAATTTGGGGTCGTTTTTAAGTAGCCAGATGGCAATCTGTACGGCATTCAGTGCGGCTCCTTTCTTAATCTGGTCTCCAACCACCCAGAAACTTAATCCGTTAGGGTCTGCAAGATCTTTCCTTAATCTGCCCACATAGACAGGATCCTTGTCGGAAATATCAAGTGGCATTGGATATTTTTTTTCTGCCGGGTCATCCATCACAATGATTCCTTCAGCGGATTCAAGGGCTTTTCTCACTTCTTCAAGTTGTAGAGGATGCTCGGTTTTAAGCCAGATTGCCTCACTGTGTGCTCGCATCACCGGTACTCTCACGCATGTTGCACTCACCTTAATCTTATCCGAATGCATGATTTTGCGTGTCTCGTTATACATTTTCATCTCCTCCTTTGTGTAACCGTTGTCGGAGAACACATCAACTTGAGGAATGATATTATAGGCGAGTTGATAGGGAAATTTCTCAATAGTTGGAGATTTCCCGTCAGCAATCTCTGCAAATTGGTTTTGAAGTTCTTTCATAGCCACAGCTCCGGCACCGCTGGCAGCCTGATAGGTAGACACATGCACACTGGTGATAGGGGACAGGTCGTTGATAGGTTTAAGAGCCACTACCATTTGAATAGTTGTACAGTTGGGATTCCCGATAATATTCCGGGGACGGTCCAGCGCATCTTCCGGATTTACTTCCGGTACAACAAGAGGTACGTCAGGCTCCATACGGAAAGCACTTGAATTATCAATCATGACTGTACCATGCTTGGTGATTGTGTCGGCAAATTCCTTTGATGTTGAAGCACCCGCTGATGTGAAAGCTATATCCACTCCATTGAAATCCGACTCATGATCAAGTTTCTCTACTTTCACCTTTTCCCCTCGGAATTCAAATTCTTTCCCGGCACTTCTTTCGCTGCCGAATAGCCTCAAAGAGGAAACCGGAAAATTTTGTTGGTCAAGCACTTTCAAAAGTTCTTGTCCAACGGCCCCACTGGCACCTACTATTGCTATATTCATTGACCTTTTTGGAATAATTATTATTGTTTGCCTGATGTGGCAACCTCACGATTGATCTTCTTTACAAGACCTTGCAATACAGCGCCCGGTCCGAGTTCAATAAATTCGTCGGCACCATCCTCTATCATAGCCTGTATATCTTGAGCCCATCTTACGGGAGCTGTTAGTTGTTTCACGAGATTCTCCTTAATCTCTTTAGGATCAGTATGAGGCTTTCCATCGACATTCTGATATACAGGACAGATGGGGGTCTGGAATTCGGAAGCCTCGATTGCTTCTGCCAGTTCCTCTTCTGCAGGTTGCATTAACGGACTGTGGAATGCTCCTCCAACTTTCAGTTTCATGGCACGTTTGGCACCGGCTGCGAGGAGTTTTTCGCAAGCTTCGTCAATCCCTTCATGAGTGCCTGAAATGACGAGTTGTCCGGGACAATTATAGTTTGCAGGAGCAACAACGTGATCTATAGAACTGCATATCTCCTCTACTTTTTCGTCAGGGAGTGCAAGCACTGCTGCCATTGTGGAGGGTGATGCCTCACAAGCCTTCTGCATAGCCTGTGCACGTTTTGCAACAAGTTTCAGCCCCTCTTCAAATGAGAGGGCTCCTGCTGCCACAAGGGCTGAAAATTCCCCGAGACTATGACCTGCTACCATATCCGGCTTGAAATCTTCTCCAAGACTCTTTGCAAGTATTACACTATGGAGGAAAATGGCAGGTTGAGTAACCTTAGTTTGTTTTAGATCTTCTTCGGTACCATTGAACATAAGATCAGTGATCCGGAATCCAAGGATTTCATTGGCTTTTTCAAAAAGAGCCTTTGCCTCTTCATTATTTTCGTAAAGGTCTTTGCCCATTCCTACAAATTGGGCTCCTTGGCCCGGAAAAACGTAAGCTTTCATTCTTATAACTTTTTGTTTATCTTTTTTCGACTGCAAAATTATAAAAATTCAAGGAGATAATAAAAAGATAGAGCCAAACGATCTATTTCATTCTCTTCAAGATATTGTAGCTGGGTATTACTCCGAGTTCGCCGGCTTTTGAAAGATCTGAGAAAGCTTGATTTTTATTACCGGCATTGAGATATGCCAACCCTCTGTTGAAATATGCCTCGCCAAATTCCGGATCAATCTTTATAGCTTCATTATAAGCTTGCATAGCAGAAGTATAGTCGCCGGCTTCATAATAAATATTCCCTTTATTGAACCACGCGAATACTACCTTGGGATTCAAACTCAACACTTTATCGAAATCTGAAAGTGCATCCTGAAGTAGGGATGTGTAAGCCATGCGGTCGAGTAAAACTTCTTGCTCTTCTTTCGTTTCATGTGCCATTTTCATTTCTGAAATGGCATTAGCATACCGGGCAAAACCTCGTGCCATATATGCTACCGTGAATTGCGGATTTATTGCAATTGCTTCGTCAAGGTGTTTCAAAGCAGCGGGATAATTTTTCAGCATAGTCAGTACTACCCCAAGCAGAAGATTGTCGGCAGGTCTTCGGCTTGATTCATTCTTTGACTGGAGTCGGCCGCTTATATCAAAGAGATTATCCATCATATCGCCATAACCTTTGGTCTCAAGGCCCGGAGTAAGATAAAGGTTATAATTGATCACTCTCTGCTGGTTTAAATCGTCAAGCTCTTTGAAATAGTTGGAAAGTGATTTAAGTGACTTGGGAGGAGCCACTACCGTAAGGGCATAGGATGGTTCTATATCCACATTAACATTTCTATCTTGCACTCTACCCTTGATCCTCTCATTATATGACAGACTTTGATCCGCAGTTTGAGAAATTGTGACCAGATGATTGAATCTTTCCATTACTTCGGTTTCCGACTCATTTTCGACTTCTCCGGAACTTGAAACGGAATTAGACTTTGAAGCGGCGATAGCAGGACGATCCAATGGATTTTTCTCCGGATCCTTTACATACCCCTCCACCATCTCTTCTCCTTTATGTATTAGGAAAGCGGCCTGACGATTGTTGCCCAGATTCCGTTCCGCCTCTGCCATGGCATAATAAATAGGGTAGAACCGCGGATATTTAGATTCAATAATTTTGAAGTCAGCTAATGCTTCCTTGTACTTCTCTTCTTCAAGTCGTATCAGGCCTCGATTGAAATATGAATGTACATTGTTAGGGTTCAACTTTATAACCTGACTCATATCTTCCTCGGCTTTTTCAAGATCCTTTACTTCGTATCTCAATAGTCCTCTATTGAAATAAGCCGCATAATTGTCTGGTTCTAATTCCAAGGCATAATTGTAATCGCTCATAGCTCCAAAGAAATCATCGGAGTTATATCTAACAAAGGCTCTGTTAACATAAAGATCTGAGAGTTCCGGTCTTAATCTAATGGCTGCATCCAAAGCGCTTCCGGCATTTTGCCAGTCTTGTCGTTTCCAATATATTTCCGCTTTCATTAGATAAGGATTTATCTGGACTTTAGAAAGAGAAAGAGCCTTTTCAATATCATCGAGGGCGGAAATTGTGTCGTTGCGTTCAAGTTCCATTCTTGCCCGCGCGGTGTAGCCCTCATCATAGCGAGGATACTGACGCAGCAGAACATTAAAAGTGGAATCAGCCTCGGCATATCGCTTTAGTTCGGTTAGGGCTATAGCTTTATAATATAAGAAGTTTTTGTCAATTGGATTATATGAAAGCCCTATGTTGTAATCTTCCACAGCTAAGGAATCCTTACCTTGTATCTGACGCGCGAACCCGCGAAGTTTATAGGCTTCGGTCTTGAATTTATTGTTTTCTATTGCAATGGTGCAATCGGCCTCAGCTCCGGCATAATCGTCAAGGTTAAGCTTCGCAAGAGCTCTGAAGAAATATGGGTCGGCAAGATATGGCTTGGCTTTAATGGCTTGATTAAAGTATTGGATTGCCAGCATATAATCATCCATCGAGAGGACATTACGGCCAATGGTTAAGACTTGCTCCGCATTGATTTGCGATTTGCCAAAGCCAGGTATCAACAGGAATAAGACCAAAACAAAAGTTTTGCCCAGCTCAATGATTTTTTTGCGAAACATTGCCAACATAGTGCAAAGTTACAGATTCACCTTTTAAGAAACAAAAGGAGATATGTTAAGATAATGAAAAGAGACGCGCCATATCACTACAGCGCGTCCTCAAATATGGAGAATTGTTGTAAAAAAGTTATTTTACTTTGTCAACGATGGCTTTGAATGCAGCTGGGTTGTTCATCGCGAGGTCTGCGAGCACTTTGCGGTTGATCTCGATTCCAGACTTATGGATAAGGCCCATAAGCTGAGAATAGGAAAGTCCTTCCATTCTGGCAGCTGCGTTTATACGCTGGATCCAGAGGGCACGGAAGTTGCGCTTCTTTTGCTTACGGTCGCGATAAGCATAAGTCAGACCCTTTTCCCAAGTATTCTTGGCAACGGTCCACACGTTGCGACGGCTACCATAGTAACCACGTGTGAGTTTCAATATTTTCTTTCTTTTTGCCCTTGAGGCAACATGATTTACTGATCTTGGCATTTTTTTGTTGTTTTTGGACTACAGCGGCTTCTTTATGCTCTTATCGGCTGTAAGTCCGGTTAATAATTAGATTGAAATCAGGGATAAGAAAATTTTTACCTGAGATTGAGAAGGTCGCGAACTTGTTTTGAGTTAGCACCGGCCACGAGAGTGGTGTGGTCGAGATTTCTCTTACGTTTTTTCGACTTCTTGGTCAGGATGTGGCTGTGGTAAGCGTGTTTCCTTTTGATTTTCCCTGTGCCGGTGAGCGCGAAACGCTTCTTTGACGCGGCATTGGTCTTTACCTTTGGCATTTGAGTTAAAAATTTAGTTGTTTAAAAATCACCTCGGCAATTAGTTCCACGAGGAAACCGTGTGCCTACGGTCTACTATATTTATTCTTTTTTATTGTTCAGTTGTTTCCTCTTCCTCTTTGGGTTCAACAGATGTGGTTTGAGGAACACCGGTCTTCATATTCTCCTTTGACTTTTTCTCCCCTCCCTTGCCGGCATTGTCTTTCTTTTGGGGAGCTTTCAAAGGTGAGAGCATTATTGTCATCCTCTTACCTTCAAGCACCGGCATCATTTCTACTTTGCCGTATTCCTCAAGGTCGTTGGCAAATCTTAAGAGCAACACTTCTCCCTGTTCTTTAAAGAGGATAGAGCGACCGCGGAAAAAGACATAGGCCTTCACTTTGGAACCCTCCTTGAGGAATCCGATGGCATGCTTTAACTTGAAATTATAGTCATGATCATCGGTTTGGGGTCCGAATCTTATTTCCTTAACTACAACCTTTGCGGCCTTCTGCTTCTGCTCCTTTTGGCGTTTACGCTGCTGATAAAGAAATTTCTGATAATCCAGAATCCTGCAAACGGGAGGTTCTGCATTTGGAGAAATCTCGATAAGGTCTAACTCAAGATTTTGAGCAATTCTAAGGGCTTTGTCAATAGGGTAGATACCTTGTTCCACATTATCACCCACAAGTCTCACTTCACGCGCATAAATTCCTTCGTTTACACGGTAAGGATCCTTGCTGTTCCTGTCGTTGCCACGTCGTTGACGGTCTGGCTGGTCGGTCGGTGTGGGGCGGCTATTTGGTCCCCCTGGCCTTCTTGGCCCGTTAAATTGTGGTTTTTTTTCCATTAAGTCCTTTTCTGGTATGGCTTTTTGATTTTTTAATGAGTTATCCTATCAATTCTTTTATTTCCGAATTCAATTGCTCTGCAAAGTTAATGATTTTCATCGTACCTTTATCGCCTTCGCCCTGTTTTCTTACAGAAACCTCATCATTTTCTGCTTCTTTTTCGCCAACAATCAATAAATAAGGCACTTTTTTGAGCTCATTATCGCGAATTTTCTTCCCGATTTTCTCATTACGGTCGTCAACAAATGCTCTCACGCCCAATTCATCGAGTTGTTCCACCACCTTATTTGCATAGTCATTGAACTTTTCACTTATGGGAAGAACCACAGCTTGTTCAGGAATCAGCCATAGCGGGAGCTTTCCTGCCGTGTGCTCAAGAAGAACAGCCACGAATCTTTCCATAGATCCGAAAGGAGCTCTATGAATCATAACCGGACGATGTTTCTGGTTGTCATTTCCGGTAAATTCAAGATCGAATCTCTCCGGCAGATTATAGTCCACCTGAATTGTGCCTAATTGCCAGCGCCGTCCGATGGCATCTTTCACCATAAAATCGAGTTTGGGACCATAGAAAGCTGCTTCTCCTTCAACCTGCTTAGCGTTCAATCCTTTTTCTTCACAAGCTTCGATTATGGCATTCTGAGCTTTCTCCCAATTCTCATCACTACCTATGTATTTATCTTTTTTATTAGGGTCACGAAGAGAAATCTGGGCTTCAAAATTCTTGAAATCAAGAGCTTTAAAAATATAGAGGATAATATCCATCACCTTAAGGAATTCCCCTTTGATCTGGTCGGGCGTGCAGAAGATATGGGCATCATCCTGAGTGAATCCTCTAACTCGGGTTAACCCATGAAGTTCTCCACTTTGCTCGTAGCGGTAGACAGTGCCGAATTCGGCCAATCTTAGAGGCAGATCTCGGTAACTTCTGGGGCTTGATTTATAAATTTCGCAATGATGGGGGCAATTCATGGGTTTTAGCATATATTCCTCGCCCTCTTCCGGAGTTTTGATCGGCTGGAAGGAATCTTTTCCATACTTTGCCCAGTGACCGGACGTGACATAAAGGTTCTTATTCCCGATATGAGGGGTTATAACCTGTTGATATCCGGCTTTTTTCTGAATTTTACGCAAGAATTGCTCAAGGCGATCACGAAGCGCGGCACCCTTAGGCAGCCAAAGGGGAAGGCCCTGTCCCACAGTAGGGGAGAAGGTAAACAGTTCCATCTCTTTGCCAAGCTTGCGGTGGTCACGTTTCTTTGCTTCCTCTATTAAAGCAAGATATTCATCAAGCATCTTTTTCTTAGGGAAAGTGATGCCATAGACCCTTGTAAGCTGATTGCGTTTTTCATCTCCACGCCAGAATGCACCGGCAAGTGACATTACTTTTACTGCCTTAATAGGAGACATATTCGGAAGGTGAGGACCTCTACAGAGATCGGTGAATCCACCTTGTGAATATGTGGTTATAGTTCCGTCGGCGAGTTCACTGATAAGTTCACATTTATAATTCTCTCCTCTGTCACCAAACATTTTTAAGGCATCCTCTTTTGAGATGTCACTCCTTATTATATCCTGTTTACGAGACACAATTTCCATCATTTTCTTTTCGATTTTTTCGAAATCATCAGATGTTATTTTGTGTTCGCCCGGATCTATGTCATAATAAAAGCCGTTTTCTATGGCAGGACCGATACCGAATTTCACACCCGGATAAAGCTCCTGTAACGCTTCCGCAAGAAGGTGGGCCGAAGAATGCCAGAAAGCATGTTTACCCTCTTCATCTTCCCATTTGAACAATTGGATCTTTGCATCCTCATTGATGGGTCGGGAAATGTCCCATTCCTGGTCGTTGACGTATGCTGCCAACACATCCGCAGCAAATCTCGGACTTATGCTTTCAGCTATCTGATATGGGGTAACCCCCTTTTCGTATTCTCTTACATTCCCGTCGGGAAAAGTTATTTTTATCATTTTATTTTATTGATAATACTTTCGCTTAAAAATAATCCCGCAAATTTAATGAAAATATACGTGTTTGCAAAAACAATTAGAGGATAGCGATAAAACATCACCATCCTCTTTTTTTCCATTATTCAGACTGTCTTAAATATTGGTATTGTGAGGGTCGTCCTTAACTTTGACAAGCATTAGCTTTGAATCGGTGTTTGCCACAACGCTATGAGCTACATTAGCCCCCATCAACAGGAATTCACCTGCTTTTATCCTCTTTGACTGGTCTAACATTGTAAACTCAATTTCACCCTCGCAAACTGTAACCATTACCTCGAATGGTGCTGTGTGGGTTTCTAATTTTTGTCCTGCCTTTAAAGCTACAAATGAAACGCCTCCTTTACCTGTGTCGAAAACAGTTTTGAATTCAACCTTTTCCGAGTTGTATTCAATTGCTTCATTTATTCTAAGAACTTCGCCGAATTTAAAATTTGTCTTCATAATATTATATTTTTTAAAGTTTATTTTATTAATATAACATTTGAAGTTTGAAATGGTTTATTTCCTTCTTCCCTCGGCTATTCCCACTCAATAATATTTAAACACTGACAATCAATTAGATATGTCATATTTTTATTATCAGGGTACATTTTCAGGGTACAATTAGAAATGAATGGTAGAAGATAATTATCAGTAGAATAGTTTATTTTTCAAATGAAGAAAATTAATCTATATTTTACCATGTCCCCTAATGGCTACAAAATTAGGCAAAAAAATATTCAAAAACATTCTGTATATAATAAAAATGAAAGTCGTTGAAGCCA
>JAFLTR010000057.1 GCA_022509205.1 Muribaculaceae bacterium
ACTCCGCCGGGCACCTTATAACATACATGCCAACATGGGAGGTAAAACCGGTACCACCAACTATAATGCCGACGGCTGGTTCATGGGTTTCACTCCCGAACTGGTAACGGGCGTGTGGGTCGGTGGAGAAGAGCGCTATATCCATTTCAACACAATGGCGCTCGGACAAGGAGCTCGAGCAGCTCTTCCTATCTATGGTTATTACATGCAGAATGTATATGGAGATCCCAAACTCCCCTATTCTCAAGACACCCGATTTGAATTCCCGCCTGAATTCAATCCCTGTAGCGGAGAAATCTACGCCGGACCTGAAGATGAGGGAATCGAGGAATTCTCGGAAGGTATATTCGACTGATTATAGGGACTCTACGAATAGCAGCAAGAGTTTTAGGTAGAATGTAAAGAGCATTTAATTCGATAATATTATGAAATTTGTAAATAAAAAAATCATTTTTTTAGCTTTTTTCACTTTTTTTGTTAACTTTGTCTTCGCTCTTGACAATGATATAAAAAAGATGAAAGAAGAGAACAACGACGGAGTGCTTGTGGAGCTTAAAACCGACATGGGCGATATCATCGTCAAATTATACAACGACACGCCTCTTCACAAGGAAAATTTCCTGAAACTTGTGAAGGATGGATTTTACGACGGCCTTCTTTTCCATAGGGTCATCGACAGTTTCATGATCCAGACGGGCGATCCCGATTCGAAGGATGCTCCTGCCGGTAAAATGCTCGGCAGCGGGGATCCCGGTTATACAATCGCTGCAGAGATAGATTATCCGAAGCATTATAACAAATACGGCGCTTTGGCGGCAGCACGCACAGGAGATCAGTTCAATCCAGAAAGAAGAAGTTCCGGTTCTCAATTCTACATTGTCACCGGCAGGACCATGTCGGAGCAGCAGTTTGATAATATGCAGATGAGGATGCATGAGGAGCAGCTCCAGCAAACTTTCCGAAAACTCGCTTACGAACACCGCGACACTATACAGAAGCTTCAGGAGGCTGGAGATGAAACAGCCCTCGAAGAACTTCGTCAGCAACTGATCAAGCAGACCGAAGAGTCTGTAGATTCCCGGGTGATACCCGAGAATATAAAGCAAGACTATGTCACCAAAGGTGGTGCCCACCATCTCGATGGAGCCTACACCGTGTTCGGTGAAGTGGTAAAGGGAATGGACGTGGTGGAGAAAATCCAGAAAGTTGAAACCGACAGCCACGACCGCCCGATCGAAGATGTCAGGATCATCTCCGCTAAGATTCTGTAATCTAAAAAATTATAATCGCATATATTATCCACAATATAATACTTAAGATGATGAACGACGAAAAGCAGCCGGTGAATCCGGATGAACCTCTGAAACCGGCCACCCCGGAAGAAGCTCTCAAAGAAGGAGCAGAAAAAGTAGAAGATGGGAACGAGACTTGCAGCGTAGACTCATCACCCTCCCTCGACCTCGCCGAATTCGCTGATGAGGAAGTGAAGGAGGAAGAGGAGAAAGAGAAAACTGCAGAGAAGTCCTTTCATCAGATGACCAAGGAGGAGCTCCTTACTGCCCTCCGGAATATTGTGGAATCACAGGAATGGGAAAAGCATAAGGAAGTGACTGCAATAAAACAGTCTTACTATAATCTGGTCAACAAGGAAAGAGAGAAGGAGCAGGAGGAATTTGTGGCTGCCGGAAATGATGTGGCCAATTTCTCTTATACTCCCGATGCCACTGAAGAAGACCTCAAGAACCTGCTTACTGAATTCAAGGAAAAAAGAAACGCGTTCATTGAAGAACGTGAGGAAATCCGCAAGAAAAATCTGGCAGAGAAATATGCTGTGATTGAAAAAATCAAGAACATTTCCGAGGATATCGATACTATTAATCAGCAGTTCCCGATTTTCCAGCAGCTTCAGCAAGACTTCAAGGCTGCCGGGGAAGTGCCCCAGGGTTCCGAGACTGAACTATGGAAAAACTATCAGCAGGCAGTGGAGCAATTCTACGATCGTTTGAAAGTGAACAAGGAATTGCGCGACCTTGATTTCAAGAAAAATTTCGAATTGAAATCCCAACTCATCGAGAAGGCTGAGAAACTTGCTGATGTGCCGGATGTTCTGGAGGCATTCCGCACTCTCCAGGATCTCCATGAGCAATGGCGCGAGATCGGTCCGGTGGCACGCGATGTCCGCGAGGAGATGTGGAACAGATTCAAGGAAGCTTCTACCGTTATCAACAAGCGACATCAGGATTTCTTCCAGAACAAGAAGGAGAATGAGCAGGCCAACGAAAACGCAAAGACAGAACTCTGCGAAAAAGTTGAGGCAATCGATTTCTCCAATTTCAAGACTTATTCCGATTGGGACAATGCCACCAAGGCAATACTCGAACTTCAGGCAGCATGGAAAGAACTGGGCTTCGCCTCCCGCAAGGTCAATAATGCTCTCTTTGCCCGCTTCAGAAGCGCATGCGACAATTTCTTCACGGCTAAGGCTGAGTATTTCAAGAAAGTGAAGGAGGAAAGCCGCGATAACCTCGCCAAAAAGGAGGCATTATGTGAGAAAGCCGAGGCTCTTGCAGCCGACTTCGACCGCAAGGGTGCCCTCGACGAGATGCAGGCTCTCCAGAAGGAATGGCGCGAAATAGGTGTGGTGAGACGCAAGCAGGGTGATGAAGTGTGGAAACGTTTCTGCAACGCGCTCGATGAGTTCTATGGTAACCGTAAGAAACTCTTCAGCGGAAAGAAGGCTGAGGAATCGGCTAATCTCGAAGCCAAGAAACAGGTGATCGCCAAACTGAAGGATATTTCAGAAGATGAAGACCGCAAGGATGTGATCGACACTATCCATGAGCTTCAGAATGAATGGCAGTCTATCGGCCATGTGCCTTTTAAAGATAAAGATGAAATAAATTCGGCCTACCGTGCAGAGCTCGACCGTCTCTTCGGGGCTTTCGATATTCAGGAAACCCGCCAGAGAGTGGGAAGGTATGAGAATGAGATCAAGAAGTTTGCCGGAGAAGAGGGCCGAATGAACCGCGAACGCGAGAAACTCGTCAGGGCTCTTGAGGGAAGACTTGCAGAAGCCAAGACCATCGAAAACAACATGGGCTTCTTCAAGGTGAAGAGCTCCACAGGCAACAGCATGGTTAAGGAAATGGAGAAGAAGATTCAGAAACTCAAGGCGGAAGCTGATGAGATTCGCGAGAAAATCGCTCTTCTGGATAGTCAGGAGATGTAAATACTACCTTATTTTAAATTTTCACGTACTCGGTCAAGGAATCTTTTCATTCCTTGGCCGTCTCTTTTATCCACAATCTCTTTCAGTTCGGCCAGTTTCTCGCTGATATTCTGTAGTTGTCCGGAAGTGTGAGGATTGAAAAGAATTTCGCTCAGCAGATAATCATCCTCGCTCATCAGGCCGTTGGCTATCGCCAGATGCCGCTTAAAGGTTGTGCCCGGAGCGTCCTGGTGTTTCATGTTTGAAGCAAACACAAGTGTCGATGCAAAAGGTATCGACAAAGAATAGGCTATCGTAAGGTCATGTTCGGAGAAAGTATATTCCTCAATATGCAGTTGCAACCTGTTGTAGAGATCACGAAAAAACACCTTCCCAAGATGGTCACCTTCTGAAATTATAATTGCGTTCTCGTTGGAAAGATTGCTCAGAGAAGCGAAGGTGGGACCGAACATCGGATGGGTTGACACGTATGGATGCCCGCAATTCTCATAGAATTCCTTAAGACCTGTTTTCACCGAGGCTATATCGCTGAGGATTGTCCTTTCCGGCAGATGTGGCATCACTGCATTGAAAGCCTCGATGGTATATTTCACCGTAGCGGCATTTATTACCAGGTCGGGAGAGAATCCGTCAACCTCATTAAGGTCAGAAAATCGTTGACAGTTGAACATAAAGCGGAGTCGACGCTGATCCGGGTCATAGACGGCCACTTCATGGTCGAAAGAGAGGAGGTCGCAGAAGAAGCTACCCATTTTGCCGGCTCCAAGAATAAGTATTTTCATAAGGATAGGTTTAATTTATTGCAACGCTTATCAAGTGTTCCTACTTGTTGACGATCTCAAGTTGCTGGCGCACCGATTCTTCATGAATAGCCGAAAGAATGTTGCGGATAAATTCGGCCGACATCCCGAGTTCCTCGCCGTTTTTCACAAGCCGTTCCATAAGGTCATTGTAGCGGGACTGTTGTATCACCGGCATCTTATGCTCTTTCTTGTATCGGCCGATCTCGCAGGTGACTCGCATTCTTTTTGCAAGCAGTTCCAGTAGTTCATCGTTTATCCGGTCGATCTGTTGACGAAGAGACGCAAGATTCTCCGTAGAAGTGGTTTCATCGCGCACCACAAGATTATTCACAATCACATTCAGCACATCCGGGGTCACCTGCTGGTTCTTGTCGCTCCATGCTGAATCGGGATCGCAATGGCTCTCGATAATCAGCCCGTCAAAATTCATGTCGAGGGCCTGTTGGGATACGGAAGCTATCAGCTCCCGCTTACCGGTGATATGGCTGGGATCACAGATAATCGGCAGATGAGGATAACGTCTTTGCAACTCAATCGGAATATGCCATTGCGGCATATTGCGGTAGAGATGTTTGCCGTAAGTGCTGAATCCGCGATGGATAGCACCGATCCGGCGTATACCGGCATTGTAGATCCGTTGCATCGCCCCTATCCATAACTCAAGGTCGGGATTAACCGGATTTTTCACCAAAACGGCAATATCTTTCCCGCTCTCTTTCAGAGCATCTGCAATTTCCTGCACTGCAAACGGATTGGCCGACGTTCGGGCTCCTATCCACACCATATCCACTCCGGCATTCAAGGCCAGCTCCACGTGAGCCTTGTTGGCTACCTCTGTAGATATCAGCAATCCTGTTTTCTCTTTCACTTTTTTAAGCCATGGGAGACCCACCTCCCCTATCCCCTCGAATCCACCGGGTGATGTACGTGGTTTCCATATTCCGCCACGGAAAATTTTGACACCGTTGTCAGCAAGTTGTCGAGCCGTCTCCAGAACCTGCTGTTCAGATTCCACACTGCACGGACCGGCTATTATAATAGGACGTGAAAGATCCAATCCCGGGAATAATGGACGGAGATCGGTCATGGTTTTATCGTTATTTTCTTTTGTCATCTTGTATTGTTCTTCCAACTAATGATTCTTGTGAGTGATTCGGAGAGCTTATCAGGCGTTGCACAAAGTGATATCCTTATATAGTTCTCTCCGTTCTTTCCGAAAATAAATCCCGGGGTAATGAATACTCCGGCCTCATAGAAGAGTTTATCGGCAAGCTGTTGGCCGGATTCATATTCCTCCGGCACTCTCCCCCAGAGGAAAAGACCCTTTTGTGAGGGATCGAAAAAGCAGCCGAGTTCCTCCATTATCCGTTCGGCTATCTTGCGACGTTCGGCATAGACCTCATAGAGCTCATCATACCATTCCTCACCTGATTTCAGTGCTTCTGCAGCAGCGAGCATCACCGGTTTGAACTGCCCCGAATCAATATTGCTTTTCACTTTCAAAATCCATGAAATGAAAGAAGGATTGGAAGCAGCCATCGCTACTCTCCAACCGGCCATATTATGGCTTTTGCTCAAAGAATTAAGTTCTACACAGATATCCTTAGCCCCCTCCACCTGCAATATGCTGACGGGTTCTTTATTGAGTATGAAACTATAAGGATTGTCGTGCGCAATTACAATCCCATGTTTTCGGCCGAATTCCACAATCTTGCGAAACGTCTGCATATCTGCCGGTCGTCCTGTAGGCATGTGGGGATAGTTGACCCACATCAGCTTTATCCTGTCGAGGGGTAACCGTTCCAGAGCATCGAAATCCGGCAACCAGTCGTTATCTTCGGTGAGATCGTATGTGAAAATTTCTGCGCCTATGAGTTGGCTCACTGAGGTATAGGTAGGATAACCGGGGTCAGGCACCAGGACTCCGTCGCCGGGATTGAGGAATGTAAGCGACAAATGCATCACTCCCTCTTTCGATCCTATAAGCGGAAGTATTTCGGTATCAGGATTCAGTTCCACTCCGTATTTCTCCTTGTACCATTGAGAGAAAGCCCCACGCAATTGAGGAAGTCCGTTATAGCTTTGATACGAATGGTTGGAAGCCACTGCTGCCTCTCTTTGAAGGGTCGTTATCACTTTCTCGGATGGAGGTCGGTCGGGTCCCCCTATTCCTAAGGAAATTATGTCGGCTCCTTTGGCATTCAAGTCCGCAAGTTCCCTCAGTTTCCGGGAGAAATAGTATTCCTTTATATCGCTGACCCTCCGGGCAGGTTTAATCTCTTTCATTTTTGTTGAAATTCCTTATATTCTCCTAAAATCACAAGTTCATTTGTCAAAGGTCTCACGGCATCTATAGCCTGATGGTATCTTACAAAACTTTTGAAAGTCAGGTCTACATAAAAACGGTATTCCCATTCTCTCCCGATGATAGGCACTGACTGAATTTTTGAGAGATTGATGTCGTAGAAAGAAAGGATAGTGAGCACTTTCGAAAGGGCACCCCCCGTGTGGGGAAGGGTGAATACGATAGAAGACTTGTCGATTTCCGATTCCTTGGGACCGATTTCGGAAGCGAGCAAAGAGTTGGTGACGACCAGGAAACGAGTGAAATTCCGTTTGTTTGTCTCGATCCCCTTCTCAAGGATTTCAAGACCGTAGAGGTTGGCGGCATATTCGCCGCAGACCGCTCCGTGGCCTTTCAATTGTTTCTCGGCTATCTCTTTGGCACTCCCCGCAGTGTCGAAAGTTTCGATCATCTTGAGGTTCTTATGTTTTCTGAGAAACACCTCACATTGCATCAGTGCCATCGGGTGGGAATTCACTTCCGTGAGAGTCTCCACCGTCTGATCAGGCAGGGCTGCGAGTACATGGGAGATCCGCTTCTTATGCTCCCCGATTATCCGGAGGTTGTGTTGCCGGAGGAGCTCATGGTTTTGAAGAATACTTCCGGCTATAGTATTTTCGATTGCAACAATGCCTACAAGAGATGCGTCGGTGTCAAGTGCCTCGAACATCTCGGGAAATGTGACACATTCTACGGTTTCGATATTCCTGCCGGGGAAATATTCGCGGGCAGCAGCATCGTGGAAACAACCGGCCACTCCCTGTATAGTCACTTTCAGGTCTCTATGCTCATTCATAAACTAATATTGCAAAAATAAATCCCGCAATCTGAAGATATACGGGATTCGATTTGTTAACCATCAATAATTCAATCACAACTCATCATTCCCGTTTCCCTGAAACCGAAGTAATAGAAAAAGAAATATGAGTAAAAACGAGTCATTTTGTCGCTGTTAAGTGGTGCAAAGTTACAGAAAGCAATTGAAAACGACAAATTTCCGGTAACAATATTCCGGTTGGAACGGCCTGTACCTACAATTGAAAACGGTTACAACCGAGAGGATTGTAACCGTTTTCTAAGTTTATATGAACCCGTTTTTGATAGGGACCAAATTGCACGATTCTTTTTTCAGAGATCAGAGGATAGCTTTGACAGCTTTCTTGCCCTGACGGATGATATAGAGCTGACCCTTAACCGGATTATGAACCTTCACACCCTGCAAATTATAATACTCAACCGGAGCTACCTCAGTACCGATAGCGTCGATACTTGTTCCAACCGGTGCTTTGTAGGAAACGATCTTACTATTGATGATCTGAGGAGTTGTTCCGTTATAGTTAAGAAGATCACCTTCCACTTCTACAACTCCACCAACCGCTATTTCATCATCTGCAGTGAAAGCTTCTCCTCCAAAACCTTTACCTCTATAGATTATAAGACTTACTGAAGCATCTTCACTATCTTTGATAGTATAAGTCGCATTGCCATATTGAGTGCTGATTTCTGCAATTTCAGTAATTATACCTGTGACAATGGCTGTACCAGTATACCCCTTATTAATATAGTCATTAACAGCATCAGCAACTGTTAGAACACCCTGTGGAGGATCAATTACAGTAACATCATCATCATTGTAAGAAAGGAGAACACTATTTAAATCAATTTCGGGATAAGGATCACCATTGTTTGGGGTGTACATCTTTAAAGTACCCTTAACTTGAACCTTTGCACCTATAAGGATACTTCCCAATCCCTCAAATTTTGCACCTTCAATACCTAAGCCACCGTAGATATAAAGGGTTTCTGTTGCATCTAAAGTATCGCCAATATAATAACTTAATGAGCCATAAGAAGAATTAAAATTAGTTACCTTTGTAACGATACCAGAAACGATAACAGTTCCGGTGGTACCGGCCTGTGCTGCAGCAAGAGCCCCCGCTACAGTATATTCAGGAACCGTAGGTTCTGGTATATCCTCGTAAGGTATGTCTCCATAAGCAACTGTAATTGAAATAATTGTTCCTGAAGTTTTAGTTCCGGAAAAACTTATATTAAATGTAACTTCATCCTCTGATCCAGTCCATTGTGTTTGTGATTGACTGGCACTTGCCTCCGTTATACTTATGTCATTATTTTTCAAAGTCCATGTTACATAAGTAACTTTTTGTCCTTCCGGAGCTTTAACAGTAAAGTATGGTGAACAAGCCTTATATGGTCTCAGACCATCTGTCCAAAAACGATATGAATTACCTGTAGTGTATCCATTTAATGTAATTACAACGCC
This sequence comes from Muribaculaceae bacterium, assembly GCA_022509205.1. Classification (GTDB taxonomy): domain Bacteria; phylum Bacteroidota; class Bacteroidia; order Bacteroidales; family Muribaculaceae; genus Lepagella. The sequence goes on from JAFLTR010000057.1 coordinate 8,661, forward strand.
ACCGTAAGTCATAGTTGCAGGTATGCTTAAATATGAATCGTTTGAGGCACCGGGATTTTGCCCCGTTATTCCATAAGTATATTGCGTTAAATCAAAAGTAATTGGTTTAGTAGTATCTGCAGCAGGTGGTTGATTCCCAGGTTCGGGTTCTGGGTCTGGATCAGTTGTACCTCCATTTCCGGATTCCCCACTATAATATGATACACTATTGACTGTTAAAATTCCATTAGTAGTTGATGTATTGTTATAATCTACCAAAACCTGATAAAAAAGATTTGCCTGAGGATTTTGTAAAATTACTGTTTGTGCTCCTTTAGCAATAGTAGCAAAAGTTAATGTTTCAATAGGAGTAGTAAAATCACTCGTTGAGGATGTCAATAATTTAATAGAATTAATATGTTTTGCTGTAACAGCTTCTATATCTAATACAACTGTATTTATCTCCTCCGAAATGGCTGTATTAGTTGTAATAGAAGCTGTACCCGAACTACTTTTTCCACCACATCTAACATAGTTCCAGGGGGTTGCTGTATCCTTCATTCCAGTCCAAGTTCCATTGTTATTGAAATTAACAACAGTCCAAGTGAAATTATTATTTTTAGTTTCAAATGAAGAATTATACACACTTATACCTGTTTGATTATAGTTCTTACCAAAAAGGCATTGCTGTACTAACGTACCGTCGTCCGCATACGCCGAGAGGCCCATCGCCGTGACTGCGAAGAGTGAAAGTAAAAGTTTTTTCATAAGATTTGTGAATTTATTGGGTTATTAGATAGATCGCGGTTAGAATATTGCAAAGATAAATAAAAAACCGGAGCCGGAGAAATAAAAAAATGGGAAAGTTGTAAGTCGTAGGAACGCTATATACTGCACGGAATTAGAAATTAAATTTTTTACGACTATCAGCACAAATACACAAATAAATGAAAGTGAGTTCACAAGATACTATTGTTTAGGGGCGGAAGTCTCCCGACTTCCGCATCAAATCCCCGGATCCTGCATTAATTCTCGGATCCCCCATTAAATCTCGGATCTCGGATCCCGCATTAATTCCCGGAAACAAGAATGTTTCCTCCCCTATTTGAACGGGACTTTTAGAAAAGTCCTTCCCATTATGAACTGCACCCCAAAAGTTGGACATAAAACTTAAGAGGTAGAGTTTAATTATGAAGTATACTTTTGAAAAGAAACTGGAACTGGTTTTAAAAATTAAATCAGGATATCCCATAAAACGGATATCACGTGAGGAAAGGATATGCAGGCAAATGCTGATGCTTTGGAGGGACCGTTATTCATCAGGGGGAACGGCAGGTTTACGCAGAGGAACCAGATCCTATAGTCTGTCCTATGATCAAAAGAAAGAAATTGTACAGGAATTTTTAGAAAAAAGAGTACCTTTGCATACGCTATGCCTAAAATACGATATAGCCCGCAATACCATAAAGGTATGGGCCCGTAAAGTTCGGGGCATGGGTTATATAGCATTAAAAGATATAAAGTTACAAGGAAAGAGATCCATGGGACGCCCCAGAAAGAAGAAACCCCAGACAGAATTAGAGAAAC
>JAFLTR010000058.1 GCA_022509205.1 Muribaculaceae bacterium
AAAGAGGGAGAATTTATAGAAATTCAGGAGCTTCTTCTCCTCGACGACACTTTGGATTCTAAAGATTATAACCTTCTTATCGACCGCCTTTCAATTTCAAATGAAGATGAAGAGATATCTCGTTTCACGGATTCTCTTGAAACAGCCTTTTACGAGGGGAACGGGCAGTGTAACATAAAACTTTGGACAGAAGATGGAATAAAGGAAATTCATTTTTCTAACAAATTTGAAGCAGATGGAATGGAATTTAGAGAGCCTACCGACCTTATGTTCAATTTCAATAATCCTTATGGGGCTTGCCCGGAATGTGAAGGATTTGGCAAAGTGATGGGTATAAGCGAGGACCTCGTGATTCCTGATAAGACTTTATCTATTTATCAAGATGCCGTGCAATGTTGGCGTGGGGAAAAAATGAGTGAATGGAAACGCTATTTCATTAATTTAGCGAAGAAACATGATTTCCCGATTCATGCCCCTTATTCATCGTTAAATAAAAAGCAGAAAGAATATCTATGGCATGGGGATTCTAATTGGGAGGGTATCGATGGTTTCTTTTCATGGGTGGATACTCAGCAGTATAAGATACAATACCGAGTTTTAAAGGCGAGATATCGTGGGAAAACCATTTGTCCAACTTGTAAAGGAGATCGTCTTAGAATTGATGCTTCCTACGTAAAAATTGACGGGTATACGATTCAGGATTTGGTTAAACTTCCTATTGTTAAACTTAGAGAAGTAATGAGCCAACTTAATCTTTCTGAAAACGACCGACTTATAGGTCAACGACTACTTTTGGAAATCAATTCACGTCTTAATTTCTTATATGAGGTCGGGTTAAGTTATCTTACACTTGATCGGCTTTCCTCCACTCTTTCCGGAGGCGAAAGCCAACGTATAAATCTTGCTACTTCTTTAGGTTCGGCCTTAGTAGGATCCCTATACATTCTGGATGAACCAAGTATCGGGCTCCATCCGCGCGATACCCAAAAATTGATATCTGTTTTAAGAAAACTTCAGGCTACGGGTAACACAGTAGTTGTAGTTGAACATGACGAAGATATCATGAATTCTTCAGACTACCTTATTGATATTGGGAAAGATGCCGGAAGTCTCGGAGGAAAGATAGTCTTTACCGGTTCTCTATCAGATAACCCTGATCCATCACAATATAAAGACTCATATACTCTGAAATATCTGAACCATGATATGGAGATTGACTACTCCCCTCTTCGACGTCCTTGGAAAAAATTTATTGAAGTGAAGGGAGCCAATGAAAACAATCTTAAAAATATTGATGTCAAATTCCCGCTTGGAGTCATGACTATGGTCACAGGAGTCAGCGGATCAGGTAAATCTACTCTGGTGAAAGAAATCCTCTATAAAGGTATCGCCAGATTGCAAGGAGAACCGGGAATGGTGCCGGGTTCTCATGCAAAGATTGCAGGAGATGTTGAAAGCATTAAAAATATCTATTTTGTCGACCAAAACCCTATTGGTACTTCTACAAGATCAAATCCGGCCACTTATCTTAAAGCCTATGATGAAATACGCAAACTTTTCTCTGAGCAACAACTATCCAAACAGATGGGATTCACCCCATCTTATTTCTCATTTAACTCTGAGGGTGGTCGCTGCGAAGAATGTAAAGGTGAAGGCAAAATTATAGTTCCTATGCAATTTATGGCTGACATGCAACTTGATTGCGAAGTATGCGGAGGTAAAAGATTTAAAAAAGAGGTTTTGGATGTCCTTTATAGAGGTAAAAGTATTTATGATGTTTTGAATCTAACGGTAAATGAGGCAATAGATTTCTTTCAGGAGGCAAATGGACCCACAGAAAGGAGAATAATCAGGAAACTCGAGCCACTAAAGGAAGTAGGACTTGGGTATATTAAATTAGGCCAAAGTTCTTCAACTCTTTCCGGTGGTGAAAACCAACGAGTCAAACTGGCTTATTTTCTTTCTGAAGAAAGCAAAGGTAACAATCTTTTTATTTTCGATGAACCCACAACCGGTCTTCACTTCCATGATATAGCCACTCTTCTAAAATCTTTGAATGCCTTGATTGAGAGAGGTAATACAGTGATTATCATTGAGCATAACCTTGATATGATTAAATCGGCAGATTGGATCATCGATATAGGTCCCGAAGGTGGAGAAAAAGGTGGTGAAATAGTGGCTATTGGTACACCTGAACAGATTATAGAGAATCCGGATTCATACACAGCCCGGTTCTTAAAGCCTAAACTGATAAAATTATGAAACCGGGATATATATTAATATTAATCCTCTTGCTTTTTTGTGCATGCGAAAATAAAACCGAATCTCCTGCCGACGTAGAAGCACGAATTTTATATGAGCAAACAACTGAAACCATCAGGAGTTTCATTATGCAGTTACATACGGCTTCCAATCCTTTGGAAATTGATTCTCTCCAGAAATTATACGAAAAGAGAATCACCGAAATCAATTTTTCTTTTCCGCCGGAAACTGACCTAAAACTAACGGAACAGGAGAATGACTCCATCTATCATCTCCTTCAACAATTCTCCCAACTTAAGGCCATTAAATTGTCGTCACTTGACACTATTGCATCAGCTCCACAGGAATAAAACATTATTTTCAGGATAATGGCACCACTTTTTAGAAGTTTCACGGCGGGAAATTGCCAATCTGCGATATCGGATTTTTTCCTTAATTTTGCAATTTAGGAAATTTGTGTAATTATTAAAAAAATACCGGTACCAAACCCGAATATCGGAGGAGTGAATTTAAATAAGAAATACAGATTAACACTGGAAGATGAGTCTTCTCTAGAGAAAAAGATCAATTTTTCAGCACGTTTCCCGATACTACTGCTTATGCTTATAGGATTTACGGTTGTTGCGGGAGCATTTGGCATTTTCATCCTCGCGTCAACCCCGATGAAAAATCATCTACCCGGATACCTCAAGGAATCTGAAAGAACCGCCACAGAAGAGCAACATCTCAGATTAGATTCTTTGGTACACGTTTATGAAGTAAACGAGGCATATATAACAGGAATTCTTAATGCATTGACTCCTCCGGAAATCGTCGAACGTGACCGGAAAGAAAAACGTACCACGCCCCTTATGTTGGATTCATTGTTACCTGTAAGCGAAGAGGAGCGTCAATTCATGGAAAATATCAGGGAACGTGAAAAATATAACATAGGATATTCATCCCCTACTGTTGCTCAAACCATGATGTTTGGTAATGTAAATAAATCAGCGGTTATCACGGAATCCAGCAAAGAAAGTTATCAGGCTGATATTATTATACCGGAGGGTCAGCCTGTCGCCACTATCGCGGAAGGGAAAGTAATATCTATTGCCTCATCGCCTAAAACTTCCGGGAGTTATGAGGTAATAATTCAGCATCCCAAGGGATTTCTTAGCAAAACGAGTCGTTTGAGGACATTGCTTGTACGCCCGGGGGATAGAGTTGCCGCCGGACAGATAATTGCTACAGGAACCGCCAAAGACGGGATGAAGAATCAACATATTAAATTAGAATTATGGCGTGACGGAGATCCCCTCATACCGGCTCGTTATCTTACTTCGATAGGAACGACCGGATCATAGAATATTCCTTCCGAAATTTTGATTATAGAAAATGAAAGATATAGCGATATTAGGTAGCACGGGAAGTATTGGAACCCAAGCTCTTGACATTATAGCCGACAATCCACAGAAATTTCGAGCAACTGTGTTGACAGCAAATCATAACTGGGAACTGTTGGTAAAACAGGCGGAATATTTCAAACCTCAAAGCGTTGTAATTGCTGATGAGAATCATTACCTTAAAGTGAAAGAAGCTTTATCTGGCAGAGGTATTGATGTAAGAGCCGGCAACAGTGAAATTGCAGAAGTTGTAAAACTGCCTGATATTGATATAGTCCTTACAGCTATGGTTGGATACAGTGGTCTGATACCGACTATAAATGCTGTTAAGGCAGGCAAAAATATTGCATTAGCAAATAAAGAGACTCTTGTTGTAGCGGGGGAAATCATCACAAGACTTGTAAAGGAATGCGATGTAAAGTTGTTACCGGTGGATAGTGAACACTCCGCTATCTTTCAGTGTCTTGTAGGCGAAGACCGTAAGGCCATGAGTAAGATTCTTCTTACAGCAAGCGGAGGCCCTTTCCGGACTCTATCAAAAAAAGAACTGGAGGAGGTAACGGTGAAAGATGCTTTGAAACATCCTAACTGGAATATGGGTGCGAAAGTGACAATAGACTCGGCTTCCATGATGAACAAGGGATTTGAAATGATAGAAGCCAGATGGCTCTTCGATTGTCATCCTGATAATATAAAGATTTTGGTGCATCCTCAAAGTATTGTTCATTCGATGGTGGAATTTTATGACGGATCTATAAAAGCCCAACTTGGAATCCCTGATATGCATATCCCTATTCAATACGCCCTGAGTTATCCTGACAGGATTAATACAGATAAATATCGGCTTGATTGGAGTAGAATATCTCAGCTTTCTTTCGAACAACCGGATGACTTAAAATTCCCGTTATTGCATCTTGCTTTTGAGGCTATCAAGAAAGGTGGGAATATGCCATGCATATTGAATGCAGCAAATGAAGTTGCTGTCCAGGCATTTCTTGAGGAGAGGATAAAATTCATTGATATGCCAAAACTGGCACAATATGCAATGACTCACGGGAGTTTTATTAAAGAACCAAGTCTGGAGGATCTCATTGAAACAAATAGGGAAACAGTGGACTTATCCTGGAAATGGGTTGAAAAAAATTAAGGGATTGATAGAGATTTTATAAATGGATACATTTTTGATAAAAGCTACGCAATTGATTTTGGCATTTGCCATTTTGGTAATAATCCATGAGTTCGGCCATTTTCTTTTTGCACGCCTCTTCGGGGTTAAAGTAGAGAAATTTTATATTTTCTTTGATCCATGGACAGAATTGTTTAAATGGAAACCAAAGAAATACGTAGGAGGTCTGGGTAGGCATAAGAATATTTCCGATCACCCCGAATTAACTAAAGAGCAACAGCTTGAGTATGAGAGGAAATGTGAAGAAGAGGAGTCCAATCAGCCTGAAAATAAGAAGAAAAAATCATTTTGGGGTAACACCGAATATGGTATAGGCTGGCTTCCTTTAGGTGGTTATTGCAAAATTGCAGGAATGATTGATGAATCGATGGATACCGAGCAGATGAAGAAACCTCCTCAGTCCTGGGAGTTCAGGTCGAAACCGGCTTGGCAGAGACTATTGATCATGATAGCAGGGGTGCTCTTTAATTTTTTGCTTGCCATACTAATATATGCCGGAATCGTTTATGCCACGGGTGAAAAATATGTGCCTTTTGAAGAAGCCAAATTGGGGATGGCATATTCAGGAGAAGCTAAGAAAATAGGATTTCAAGATGGCGACATCCCTCTTTATGCAGATGGAGAAAAGCTTTTGAATCCCAATGAAGCAAGGATGAAGATGATTCAGGCTTCAACAGTGAAAGTGCTTCGTAACGGGAGAGACACTGTGGATATCGCAATCCCGGAAAGTTTCATATTCGCCCTTGACCATGAAGCAAAAAGCGACACAGCTACAATAGCTTTCATGACTTACCGGATTCCTACAAAGATCACCCAAGTGATGCCGGGTGAAGGAGCTGCCAAAGCAGGGATAGAAACCGGAGACGTTGTAATTGCAATTGATTCAGTGAAAACTCCGTCGCTCGACCGGTTTTTATCAACCCTTCAGGGACATGAGAAAGAAACAGTAAATTTAACTGTGGTTAGAGGTAACGAAGCAAAGAATGATACTTTAGTTATTCCGGTTGCTCTTTCCGAGAATTCCAAGATGGGAGTAGGATTGGAAGTCGATCCTTCAGCTTTCTATAATTCTAAAGAGATCAAATATTCATTACTGCAATCCGTTCCTAAGGGAATAAGTATGGGCACTGATCGCCTGACATCTTATGCCCAAAGCATGAAACTTGTATTCACTAAAGAGGGGGCAAAGAGCGTGGGAGGATTCGGCTCCATAGGTGCAATTTTCCCGGAGAAATGGGATTGGATTGCATTTTGGAATATAGCAGCATTCTTGTCGGTGGCACTTGCTTTCATGAATATTCTTCCTATTCCGGCACTCGACGGTGGTCATGTTCTTTTTTTGATTTATGAGGTAGTGACAAGACGTAAACCTTCGGAAAAATTCCTTGAATATGCACAGATGGTAGGTATGAGTCTGCTCATTATTCTTCTGATATATGCAAACGGAATGGACATAGTAAGGCTTTTTAAATAGAAATATGAAAAAGATAAAGCTAAAGGGAGGTAAGGAAGAGTCTGTGAAACGCTATCATCCTTGGATTTTCTCAGGAGCCATATCTTCCTTGGATAATGATATCGAAGAGGGTGAACTTGTCGAGGTTTACTCCACTACAGGGAATAAACTTGCAACAGGACATTATCAGATTGGAAGTATAGCGGTAAGAATACTCGAATTTGGTAACAAGGAAATAAATGAAAATTTCTATCACTCCAGATTACAATCTGCATATAGGTTACGTGAAGCTTTGAATCTTGTGAGGAAAGACAACAATTGTTACAGGTTAGTTCACGGAGAGGGAGATTTCCTCCCCGGATTAATTGTTGATATCTACGGAGATACCGCTGTGGTGCAGGCACATTCACCGGGCATGCACTTTGTGAGAATGAAAATAGCTGACGCCTTGGTGACATTGCCGGAGGCAGGAATTCGAAATGTGTATTACAAAAGCGACACCACCCTACCCTTTAAGGCTAATCTGGATCCTGTGAATGAATATCTTGTGGGGAAATATGACGGTAGTTTGGCTCTTGAGAATGGACTCCAATTCAATATTGACTGGCTTAAAGGTCAGAAAACAGGTTTTTTTATCGATCAGCGGGAGAACCGAAAATTGCTTGAGAAATATTCCAACGGAAGAAATGTCTTGAATATGTTTTGTTACACGGGAGGTTTTTCTGTTTATGCCATGAGAGGAGGAGCAAACAAGGTTGTTTCAGTGGATTCTTCGTCGAAGGCAATAGAACTCACGGACGCAAATGTAAGTATGAATTTCCCGGAAGATCCCAGACATCAGGCTATTGCAGAAGACGCGTTTAAATATCTCGACTCGATAGAGAAAGATGAATACGACCTAATAGTGTTAGACCCGCCGGCTTTTGCAAAACACAGGAGCGCACTGAAGAATGGTCTGATTGGTTATAGGAAACTCAATCTGAAAGGATTTGAAAAGATTAAGAAAGGTGGTATAATTTTCACTTTCTCCTGTTCTCAGGTAGTGACAAAAGAGATGTTTCGTTTAGCAGTGTTCACAGCGGCAAGTCAGTCTGGCCGTAAAGTCAGAATACTACATCAATTAACACAGCCGGCAGATCATCCGGTAGACATTTCTCATCCTGAAGGAGAATATTTGAAAGGGTTGGTACTATATGTGGAATAAACATAGAGAAATATGAAATATTTAGCGACATTGATTATGGCATCGGCAGTTGCATTGAATGCAGGAGCAGTGGTTGACAAGAATTTCGACTATCATGTCGACCGTTTTGCTGATATAGAAGTATTAAGGTATGAAGTGCCTGAATTTGACAGATTAACTCCTCGTCAAAGAGTGATGATTTATTATCTGTCGCAAGCGGCTCAAGCCGGTAGAGATATAATTTGGGATCAGAACGGGAAATACAATCTCCAGATTCGTAAACTCCTTGAAGAGATCTACAAGAATTATTCCGGCGATAAAAATTCGAAAGATTATAAGGCTTTTGAGAAATACTTGAAACAAGTATGGTTTGGTAACGGTATTCATCACCATTATTCTACCGACAAATTTATTCCCGAATTCGGTCAGGAATTCTTTTCTGAGCAAGTAGGCTTACTTTCCGATGATAAGTTGCCTCTTCAGTCGGGCCAGACAAGAGAAGAGCTGATTGCGGAGATCACACCTGTCATTTTCGATCCTACTATCATGTCAAAAAGGGTCTTTCAGGATGGTTCTAAAGACGTGATTGTTAATTCTGCTTCTAATCTGTATGGGGAAGGAGTGACTCAGGCCGAAGTTGAAGCTTACTATGCCGGACTGAAAAATCCCAATGACACCACACCTGTTTCTTATGGATTGAATTCACGAATAGTAAAAGAAAACGGGAAGATCAAAGAGCAACAATATCGTGTCAACGGCCTGTACGGCCCGGCTATAGCCGAAATCATCTACTGGCTCGATTTAGCTAAGAGTGTGGCTGAAAATGAGGCTCAGGCATCATACATATCTAAGCTTGTCGACTATTATATAACAGGCGATCTTAAGCTTTTTGATGAATATTCTATTTTATGGGTGGAAGACACCGACAGCGATGTCGATTTTGTCAACGGATTTATAGAAAGTTACGGTGATCCGCTCGGAATGACCGGTTCATGGGAATCTTATGTGAACTTCAAGAACCAGGCTTCTACTAAACGAACTGAAACTATAGCAGGTAACGCCCAATGGTTTGAAGACCATTCTCCCGTTGACCAACGATTTAAGAAATCGGAAGTGAAAGGAGTGTCTGCAAAAGTAATCAACGCAGCCATGCTTGCCGGGGATGCCTTCCCTTCCACCGCAATAGGTATAAATTTACCAAATGCTAATTGGATAAGGGCTGCACACGGCTAAAAGTAAGTTACACTTGAAAATATCACTGAAGCATACGACATGGCTTCCCATGGCAACGGTTTCAATGAAGAATTTGTAATAGACAAACCCACCGCTCAGTTGATGGAGGACTATCTTTATATCACGGATATGTTGCATACAGATCTACATGAATGTCTTGGCCATGCTTCCGGACAGTTATTACCGGGTGTGGATCCTGATGCATTGAAAGAGAATGGTTCAGCATTGGAGGAAGCGCGTGCAGATCTCTTTGCGCTTTATTACTTACCGGATCAAAAACTAATTGAGCTTGGTATTCTGGACAATCCGGATGCATATAAAGCTGAGTATTATAAGTATATGCTTAATGGTTTAATGACTCAGCTTAACCGTATAGAACCCGGGAAAGATATCGAGGAGGCCCACATGAGAAATCGACAACTGATTGCTTCTTGGATTTTAGATCATGGTAAAAAAGACAAAGTTGTAGAACTTGTAAAGAAAAAAGGCAAGACTTATATCAAGATCAACGATTATAAAAAGATGAGAGAACTAATCGGAGAATTGCTTGCTGAAATACAAAGGATAAAGAGTGAGGGTGACTATGAAGCCGGAGTTGCTTTAATCAATAAATATGCGGTGAAAGTTGATCCCAAATTACATAAAGAGGTGCTTGACCGTTTTGCTACTCTTGACATTCCGCCTTATCGTGGTTTTATAAATCCGGTTTTGGTACCGATGACGGATAAGAATGGTGTGATCGTAGATGTAACACTCGAATACGGTGAGACGTATCCGGAACAGATGTTGAGACTAAGCAAAGATTTCAGGACCCTTGGTTATTGATAATTCTGTTTTAGGGTTTTGATGATATTGGTTCATTAGAATTCAAGGATGGAGCGTATAAATTTCAAGGGATTGCTTCCCGATGTATTCAAAGGTATGGAGGAGAGTGCCCGGATTTGTGAATCACGTATCTGGGACTCTCCCCCTTTCTCTTTTGAACGAGGATGCCGGATTTGTATACAAGCTGAGAGTGGCGGTGGAAAATCTTCATTTTTAAGTTTCATCTATGGGAACCGAACGGATTATCAAGGGGATATTTTTTTTGATGATAAGAACATCAGGCAACTTTCAATCCCGGAATGGTGTAAAATCAGGGAAACAGAGATAGCACTACTGCCACAAGAAATGAGACTTTTTCCGGAGATTTCCGTTATGGAAAATATCATGTTGAAAAATAATCTTACGGGGGAGAAAAGTAAAAAAGAGATTAAAGAATTGCTGGAGATGCTCGGAGTTGTCGAAAAAATCGACATCCCTGTAGGAAAAATAAGCATTGGTCAGCAGCAGAGGGTAGCTATAGTGAGAACCTTATGTCAACCGTTTGATTTTATCTTTCTTGACGAACCCGTGAGCCATCTTGACAAGGAAAATAATAAATTAGTGGCCGAACTTATAGAGACAGAGGCATCAAAGCGTGGCGCCGGAATTATAACTACTTCCGTAGGAAAT
>JAFLTR010000059.1 GCA_022509205.1 Muribaculaceae bacterium
GAGGTGAGTACAATTTCGCGATCTTTGAAGGCTCTTGCTAAGGAACTCAATATACCTATTATCGCGTTATCTCAGCTTAATCGAAGCACAGAAAGCAGGGAAGACAAACGACCCGTACTCTCTGACTTACGTGAATCAGGTGCTATTGAGCAGGATGCGGATATAGTTTGCTTTATTCATCGGCCTGAATATTATACCAAAGCAACTCAAGACGGCGAAGGTAATGATATCAGAGGTCTCGCATATCTGATTGTGGCAAAACATAGATCGGGTGGAGTCGGGGATGTCAAACTGAGATTTATTTCAAAATTTGCAAAATTTGAAAATTGGGAAGAGGGTTATGAAGTTATGCAGGAAACCCTTGCTGAAAATAAGCTGAAGATTGAATCGCGAATGAATAGGGATGAAAATATTGTGAAATCTGAGTTTGGAGAGTCATTCGGAAATATATCCACTACCCCACTTCCTGATACGATGATGGAGAGAGACGATGTACCATTTTAAGGTTTGATAATGCACATAAAGAGAGTGAGTCAGAGTTATAATATTCTGACTCACTCTCTTTATGCTTTTGCAATAAAAATGGAAGGTTTCAGAACGAATAACCCACTCCAACAAATGGTTTAAAATTAGAGCGATAAAGGTCGCTGGGTTTTGCGGTATTCATGACAAACTGCAAACCTGCCATCATATTTATATGTTTGATGTTCCATTGAACACCTAATTCAAAAGGAACTCCAATAATTTCCTGAGTTTCGGTTTCCCATTCAAAGGTACGAGAATCATAATAATTGCCGGGAGGATAGTATCCCGGATATCCGGGATAGGCGTAATCCAAATAATAGCCGTTGAGGCAGAAACCAATACCGACACCGGCAAAAATTCTTACATTATTTGTGATATTCCTGATTGCACCTACAGTACCAACAATTCCGATCTTACTTTCCCTGTCATTGGTGCCAAGTGCTATAGGTAAAGAAAGACGTCCATATACACCCCAGTTTTTCCAATAAGAACCTCCCATAATTCCCAAATCCAGATTATCCTTAAAGGAATCATCGACACTTAACATACCTCCGGAAATTGCAAAAAATCTCGTTCTTCCCATATCATTGGAAGTGGATAAATAGACAATCATATTTTCTGATTTAACCTTCACTGTCTTTGTCTTATACCCTACTGAGGAAATATTGAGCTGAGTCCCTTCATCTACAGTTATTGTAAAATTTCCATCAACATCGGATGATGTCGTGGTTTGTCCGTCCTTGTCATGGATTATTGCACCGACAATCGGTTGTTTTCCTTTTGAGGAATAAACAGATCCATGAACTGTAATTTTTGCCTCTGCTACGAATGGCAAAAACAGAAGGATCAAAAGAATAGAGTAGAAAGATTTTTTCATATCGGTTTGGTTGAAAATTATCATTATTATAAATTGCTTTTTTTATATATTAGTCCAATTTATTATAAATTACACCTAATACTCTCCCATTCTTATAGGATAATTTCTTACAAAGTATAGCCCCCATAGTGTTTCCACCATAGGAGGCTATTGTCCCGGTCTTATATCACGTATGTGTAAAAGCCCTTTTATAGAACTATGAATGGCCGGGTATATTTTTTATTACATATTTCCTGAAGCTTCAAAGAGTCCGAGACCGAAAATAAACCAAATAAGGATAGCTACAAGGATCATAACACCAAGCCAAATCCAAAGTTTGTTCATTCTGCGGGTGTGTTCCCTTTGTTTATCTTTCTGTTCAGCTTCCAATGACCTTGCAATCATTTCAGAATTCTCCGCCTGATTGTCAGGATTGTGCCTTGTATCTCTTTCCATAACCTTTCGATTTATTATTTGATATTATAACATTATTATCACCTCGTTGGTTTACAAAATTAATTTATTTTTTGATAAAAATAAAATTTTATAAAAGTTTTATGTCTCCAATATTTTCCCTTATTTGCCGATCTTTGCAGCTCCTGCAGCAGCCGATATCACTTCACTAAGAGTAGGATGACTGAAAATTATCTCTTTAATTTCCTCAAGTTTAGATTCATAATTCATTAAATCCGCACATTGTTGGGCAAGGTCAGCCGCTTCTGCACCCATTATATGTGCCCCAATTAGTTTATGGTCATCTTTAGAGAAGATTAGTTTACAAATTCCGTCGGCTTCTCCCATAGCAAGAGCTTTACCATTTGCCCTGAAGAAAGAAGTGCCTATTACTACATCTAAGCCTCTCTCCTTACATTGATCCTCCGTAAGACCCACCATACCACATTCAGGCACTGTAAATACAGCTCCCGGGAGAAGGTCAAATCTGATTTTATCAGATTTTCCCTCAATTACATTAAGAGCTCTCTCGCCTTGAGCTGTGGCGGCGTGGGCTAACATCATTCTTCCATTGACATCACCAATTGCATAAATACCCGGTACATTTGTCTGCATGAAATCATCCACCGATATTCCTTTTTCGGAATAATTCACTCCGGCTTTTTCAAGATCAAGATATTCAACATTTGGTTTCCGTCCTACAGCCATCAGAAGATCGCTTGAAACCACCATTGCTTCTTTCCCTTTTGTTTCATATATCACCTCAACCTCATAGAATTCATTCTGCCGTATTTCTTTGGCTGTTGCACCGGTGATTATATTTATACCTTTTTTAGAAAGAATCTGTTTAAGTCGTTTTGATATATCGGAATCAAATGTCGGAAGAATATTTTTCATAAATTCTATCACAGTAACCTTCGATCCCAACTGGCTGAAAATGGAGGCAAATTCCATGCCTATAACCCCTCCACCTATAATTGTCAATGTGGCCGGCACATACTCTAACGAAAGGATTGCAGAAGAATCCATGACACATTTTAGGTCGTGACCGGTAATTGGTAAACTCTTTGACGCAGAGCCTGTGGCAATGATTATCCGGTCTCCCTGATATTCAATTCCATCGGCAATTAAAGTCTTGGCATCTTTAAATTTAGCCTTAGCATTAACCACTGTCACTTTTGCCTGGTTCAGAAGGGTATCAACACCTTGTCTGAGGGTTTCCACCACCTCTTTCTTCCGGGAGATAATCTTATTATAATCCACAGAAAAAGTAAAATCATCGATGCCGAATTTTTCTCCCTCTTTGAAAAGGGATATGAGTTCGGCATTACGACAGAGACATTTAGTAGGGATACAACCTTCATTAAGACATGTCCCTCCTAATTTGTCACCGTTAAAAAGGATAACATTTTTACCCCTTCTGGCAGCTGCCAATGCGGTTTCATAGCCTCCGGGGCCGGCACCTATAATTAAAATGTCTGCTTTCATTCCTGTGATTCCTTTAAAGCCTTATATGTCAGCACAGGATTCTTGGCTGCTGTGGTTTCATCAAGTTTCCTTACCAAAGTGTTATTGGGAGCATTCTTGACAAGATCAGGATTCTCTCTTGCCTCATGGGCTATTGCATGCATCACTTCTATAAAGCTGTCGAGGGTATCTTTGCTTTCTGTTTCAGTCGGTTCGATCATCATCGATTCGTGAAAAAGTAGCGGGAAATAAATGGTAGGCGCATGAAACCCGTAATCCAGAAGACGTTTAGCCACATTTAAGGTTGTCACCTCAGTGGATTTATCTTTTAATCCATCAAATACAAACTCATGCTTGCACACACCCTCAATAGGCAAAAGATAATCATCTTTGAGACTCTCCTTGATGTAATTTGCATTGAGAGTGGCAAGAGGTCCCACTTCCTTTATATTTTCTTTGCCAAGGGAAAGAATGTAAGCATAAGCTCGCATCATTACTCCGAAATTGCCCAGAAAAGATGAGATACTTCCAAGCGATTCCTCGTTGTCATTCATTATATGGAATCTCCCTGAAGAGTCTTTTACAACTCGGGGGTTGGGTAGATGTTTAACCAGATTGGCTGTTACTCCTACCGGACCGGATCCAGGACCTCCTCCTCCGTGGGGAGTAGAAAAAGTCTTATGAAGATTTATATGCATGATATCGAAACCCATATCGCCCGGACGAACTTTTCCAAGCAATGGATTTAAATTGGCTCCATCATAATATAGCAATCCACCGGCTTCGTGCACCAGTTTTGCTATCTCCATGATTTCAGTCTCAAACATTCCTAATGTATTGGGATTGGTCATCATGATACCTGCCACGGTGTCATCAAGTAAGGGTTTTAAATCCTCCACATCTATTGAGCCGTTTGGTTTCGATTTCACTTCTACAACATCAAAACCGGCAACCATTGCAGATGCCGGATTTGTGCCATGGGCAGAATCAGGAACTATTACCTTCGTACGCTTGAAATCTCCCCTGCTCTCATGGTATTTTTTCATTACCATCAATCCGGTCAACTCACCATGGGCCCCAGCATAAGGATTCAAAGTAAACTCTTCCAGACCTGCTATTTCTGATAACATTCTTTGAAGATTCCAATATAATTCCAATGCACCCTGGATTGAACTTTCATCCTGTAATGGATGAAGAGATGTGAATTCCGGAAGGACACACAATTCCTCATTTATCTTAGGATTATACTTCATTGTGCAGCTTCCTAAGGGATAAAAACCGGTGTCTACTCCAAAATTCTTGTTGGATAGATTTGTGTAATGCCTTACAACATCCAATTCGCTCACTTCAGGTAATTCCGCAGCTGTTTCCCGAAGTAGAACAGTAGGTATATCTTTCAATCCATCTGTTTCGAAGCTATCTTTCGGCAAGGAATACCCTTGTCTACCAGGTTTTGACAGTTCGAATATTATCTTATTGTAGTTCACCATAGCTTATCATTAAATCCACCAATTTATCGATCTCTTCTTTGGTTCTCTTTTCTGTAACAGCAAATTCCACTCTATTGTCTTCGAGCAGAATTCCACCCATAAAACCATTTTCAATCAAGTGTCTGTTGATTCTATCCATATCAAGATCTGTCTTGACTACAAACTCTTTCAGAAACGGCTTGTCATAAACTTTCTGGAACTTACCAGTCTCCAAAAGCTTATGATATAGATAATGAGCACCGTCACAACACAGTTTATTAACCTCTTTCAGCCCCTTATCTCCCAAAAGTGACAAATATATCGTAGCATAAAGGGCCATCAGGCTCTGATTGGAACAGATATTACTGGTGGCCTTTTCACGGCGGATATGTTGCTCTCTGGCTTGAAGAGTCAATACAAAGCCTCTTTTCCCATCTATATCTTTTGTGGCACCAACAATTCTGCCCGGCATTTTCCTGAGCATGCTTTTACTACATGAGATAAAACCTAAGTAGGGGCCTCCAAATGAGAGAGGCATACCAAGAGATTGACCATCGCCACATGCCACATCAGCTCCCCATTCTCCGGGCGATCTCAAAACCGCCAAAGTGGAAGGATCAGCATAAATGGCCAAGAACCCTTTTGACGCATGTATCCTGTCAGCCAAACCAGTGAAATCTTCTATGATGCCGTATTTGTTGGGCTCTGGAAGCATCACTCCGGCTACATCTCCCTTTTCCAGTTCTGAATACAAAGCTTCCAAATCGGTCACTCCTTCTTTTTCCGGTATTACCGTCAGTTCAATGCCATGAAACTTTGTATAAGTATCCACTACTTTTCTGACGTTGTCATTTATTGTTGAAGAAATCAAGACTCGATTCTTTTTCTTTGCAGATGAAACGAGCATAAACATAGCCTCAGCAGCGGCAGTAGCTCCGTCATACATTGAAGCATTTGTTGCTTCAAGGCCTGTAAGTTCCGAAATCATGCTCTGATATTCGAAAATATACTGTAGTGTGCCTTGGGAGATTTCCGGCTGATAAGGAGTATATGCTGTGTAAAATTCGCTTCGAGAAAGGAGATGTGAAATCACCGAAGGGGAATAGTGATCGTAAGCTCCGCATCCCCCGAATACTACAAGTTCCTTGTTTTTTTCTGCCAACTGCCTGAAATGTTTCCGCAGTTCGACCTCACTCATCGCTGAGGGGATTTGGTACTCATCCTTAAAAATCACTTCCGAGGGGACATCCTGATATAAATCTTCGATTGTGTCGACTCCGATTTTGTCAAGCATCTGACGGATATCCTCATCGGAATGAGGCATGTATTTATGCGCCATATTTGTTCTTTTTTACTCTTATAAGAGTTGTAGACTTATGCTTCGCAAAGTTTCTTATAGGCTTCTGCATCCATCAGGTTGTCAAGTTCTGACGGATCGGTAATTTTCACTTTGATAATCCAGTTTCCAAAGGCATCATTATTGATTAATTCCGGTTTGTCGACCAATTCTTCATTGGTTTCCACAACTTCACCTGAAACCGGGGAGATAAGATCACTGGCTGCCTTTACGGATTCAACTGCTCCGAAATCTTCTCCCTGACTAACCTCATCGCCCACTTCGGGCATATCAACATAAACTATATTTCCTAAAGCATGTTGCGCATAATCAGAAATGCCAATAGTTGCAATGTCACCTTCAAGTTTCACCCATTCGTGGGAATCCGCATATTTACGGTCGTCTAATACTTTACTCATATTTATTTTCTTTTTCTCGGTTAAAGGGTTCTAACCGTTATTATTTTTTATAGTTTTTCTCGTAGAAATGTTTTTTCACGACAGTTGCCGGGAATGTTTTCTTTCTGATTCTAACTTCCACACGTGTCCCAAGTTTGTCAAAGGGTTTATCTATCATTGCCATGGCAACACTTTTCCCTGTTGAAATGGAACGATAACCGGTAGTGATCTCCCCTATTTTCTTTCCATCGATTTCCACCGGATATCCATGCCTCGGTATGGCATTGTCGTCAAGTTCAAGTCCTACAATACGTCGGCTCACTCCATGCTCCTTCTGTTTAGAGAGAGCATCCTTACCGATAAATTCAGGTTTATCAAGCTTCACAAACATGCTAAGACTTGCCTCAATCGGTGAAATATCCGCTGAAAGTTCATCGCCATATAGAGGCAAACCAACTTCAAATCTCAGTGTGTCGCGACACCCAAGCCCGCAAGCTTGAACTCCGGCCTCCATAAGCTTATCCCAGACCTCACGGATATAACTGTGGCTGCCATAGATCTCAAAGCCGTCTTCCCCGGTATAACCTGTCCGACTTACTATTATTTCTTCATCACCAACTTTAAAAGTCTTGAAATTATAAAAAGGTATATCCTTTACTTCCAGTCCAAGCACTTTTTCTACTGTCTCTTCAGCTTTGGGTCCCTGCACTGCCACTTCCCCGTAATAATTACTCTGATTTTCAATATTTACATCAAAACCTGTGGCATTATTCAAAATCCAATCTACATCCTTATCAATATTTGAAGCATTTATTACAAGAAAGTATTCATTATCATTTACTTTATAAACGAGCAGATCATCAACTGTACCCCCGTTTTCATAACACATCATGCCATAAAAAATCTGGCCGTCGGCAGCATTACGGATATCGTTTACAAAGATATGACTGACATATTTTTCAGCATCCCGACCTGTAATCCTCACTTCGCCCATGTGACTTACATCGAAGACACCCACGTTTTGACGTACGGCATTGTGTTCTTCTGTGATACCATTATACTGTATAGGCATGTCAAAACCGCCAAACGGCGACATTAAAGCACCTTGTTTCACATGCCGGTCATGCAGGCAGGTCTTTATTAAGTTTCCTTCCATTTTTATTCTTTTGTAGTCAGATATATTTACGGCTCAAAATTAGTAAAAGGGCAGATTTTTTGCAAATTTAAGCTTCAATATCATCTGAGATTTTCTTATGTTTAAAAAAGGGGTTAATTTTGTAGTGAAAAATGTTATAAGAAAAAATGATATATCCAATCTATCTATACGGTCATCCCGTGTTGCGAAAAAAATGTGAGGATGTTAAGGAGGATTTTCCTGAACTAAAAAAACTGGTGGCCGATATGTTTGAAACAATGTATAATTCTGACGGAATTGGGCTCGCTGCCCCTCAAATCGGGAAGGCTATTAGGCTTGTGGTAATCGATGGCGATGTCCTCTCGGAAAAATTACCTGAATGCAAGGATCTTAAACTCACTATTATCAATCCCACCCTCGAAGTCATTGAAGATGAAGATCCGGTCACTCGTGAGGAAGGTTGCCTTTCTTTACCGGGATTATCGGAAAATGTGAAGCGTTACGAACATGTTAAGCTTCATTGGTTTGATGAGGATTTCAATTCTCATTCACAGGAGTTCAAAGGGTTTGCATCAAGAATAATTCAACATGAGCTCGATCATCTTGATGGAGAAGTCTATACCGACCACGTTTCCCCTATCCGGAAACAACTCATCAAAACTAAGCTAAATAATATAAGCAAGGGTAAAGTCAATTGCGATTACAAGGTAAAAGCAGCGACCAAATAAAAATAAATCTACAATATGGCCGACGATAAAAAAATTATATTCTCAATGGTCGGGGTTAGTAAAATTATCCCCCCTCAGCGACAGATTCTTAAAGATATCTATCTCTCTTTCTTCTACGGTGCTAAAATCGGTATCATAGGTCTAAACGGATCCGGTAAATCTACCTTGTTAAAAATCATTGCCGGAATCGACAAGAATTATCAAGGTAATGTAGTTTTCTCACCCGGTTATTCGGTCGGATATCTCGAGCAGGAACCCAAACTTGACCCGGATAAGACCGTGCGTGAAGTCGTGGAAGAAGGGGTCAAGCCTGTCATGGATCTAATTGAAGAATATAACAAAGTAAACGAAGCCTTTGGAGATCCCGATGTTTTAGAAGATCCTGACAAGATGGATAAGTTGATAAATCGTCAGGCAGAGTTACAAGATAAATTGGATGCGTGCGATGCGTGGAATATCGACAATAAGCTCGAACGGGCCATGGACGCACTCCGCTGTCCTCCTGACGATAAGAAAATAAGCGTTCTTTCGGGAGGAGAACGACGAAGAGTGGCTTTATGCAGATTGTTGCTTCAGCAACCCGATATCCTGCTCCTTGACGAGCCCACCAACCATCTCGATGCAGAGAGCATCGACTGGCTTGAGCAACATCTCCAGCAATACCCCGGCACTGTCATAGCTGTGACCCATGACAGATATTTCCTTGATCATGTTGCCGGTTGGATCCTTGAACTCGACAGAGGTGAAGGCATCCCATGGAAGGGGAATTACAGCAGTTGGCTTGAGCAGAAGACTCAGCGTATGGCACAAGAGGAGAAACAGGCAAGTAAACGCCGAAAAACGCTTGAACGTGAGCTCGAATGGGTGCGCATGGCACCAAAAGCTCGACAGGCTAAAGGGAAAGCTCGTCTCTCAAGTTATGACAAGTTGCTAAATCAAGACCAAAAACAGCGAGAGGAGAAATTGGAGATCTTTATACCGAATGGTCCGAG
>JAFLTR010000006.1 GCA_022509205.1 Muribaculaceae bacterium
TGTGGATTGCGGTCCTCTCAGCATCACTACTGAAGCGATATCGCTAATGTCGAAATCGTATGCATCCTTATTGAGATAAGGCACATTGTCTACATTTAATCCTACGGCAGGATGATCCATTCTCGCCCCTATTCCTCTTACATATATCGTAGAGGTGATTCTGGAACCATAGTCGGGAATAAAAAAATTGGGGACGACATCCGAAACTCCCCTCATCGATACAATTCCAAGCTGCTCGATCTCTTTGCCGGTTAAGAATGTGGAAGCTTCGGGCTCGTCATTGATCTTACCGGCCTCTTTAACCGCCGTTATATTTATCTCTTTCAGGGTTATATATAGCGAATCCTCCTGTAACCTCTCGCCCGGGGAAGCAGTCAGACCAATGGATATTAAGACTCCTAAAATTAAGACCCTAAATTTCATCACGCAAAACTACTTTTTAAATCCCACCTGTGCAACTTATCTGAAAAAGAATTACCTTTGCAAAGCCTTAAACCATGTTGGAATCAGTGATCCCGGAGGCTGACCGATGCAATAATAATCATCGATACAAACAAGCTTAAAACCAGAAACTGCAAAATCATTGCAATGAAATCAATAAGAGAATTATACAGGATAGGCACGGGGCCTTCATCAAGCCACACTATGGGTCCACGAAAGGCTGCCGAATTATTTCTCGAAAACCATAGACATGCAGCAGGCTATGAAGTGGTGCTCTACGGAAGTTTAGCCGCCACCGGTAAAGGACACATGACTGATGTAGCCATTCTCGATGTGCTTGAAAAAACAGAAATGCCTGTCAATATCGTATGGAAACCGGATATCTTTCTCCCCTACCATCCCAACGGAATGACTTTCAAAAGTCTCAATGAGGCCGGACTTCCTTCCGATGAATGGACTGTCTATAGTGTCGGTGGGGGAGCTATTGAAGAGGAAGGTGGCGCAAAGCAAGGAAGCCCTGAAATATACAATCGTAATACAATGACCGACATAATGGAATATTGTGAAAGAAGTGGTCGGTGTTATTGGGAATATGTGGAACATACCGAAGGAAAGGATATCAACAATTTCCTGAGAGAAGTGTGGGAGACTATGAAAGCTTCGGTTGAAAGAGGTCTCATAACAGATGGGCGACTCCCCGGACCCTTAAATCTGCGCCGTAAGGCACGCTCCTATTATATGAGGGCAGGAGGATTCAGGGATAATCTTCGCTCAAGGGGCCTCGTGTTCTCCTATGCTCTGGCAGTGAGTGAAGAGAACGCTGCCGGAGGTGTTATTGTGACTGCGCCTACTTGCGGAAGCTGCGGCGTGGTGCCCGCTGTATTATACCATCTTTGGAAAAGTCGTAATTTCTCTGACGAAGAGATGTATCATGCCTTATCAACAGCGGCTCTTATCGGAAATGTAGTGAAACATAATGCGAGCATTTCAGGAGCGGATGTGGGCTGTCAGGGAGAAGTGGGAGTGGCTTGCGCTATGGCGGCAGGAGCAGCGTGTCAATTATTCGGAGGCACGCCTGCACAGATTGAATATGCAGCCGAAATGGGTCTCGAACACCATCTCGGAATGACCTGCGACCCTGTTTGCGGTCTCGTTCAGATACCTTGTATCGAGAGG
The DNA here is from genome assembly GCA_022509205.1 of Muribaculaceae bacterium. Lineage (GTDB taxonomy): Bacteria > Bacteroidota > Bacteroidia > Bacteroidales > Muribaculaceae > Lepagella. The sequence goes on from JAFLTR010000006.1 coordinate 1,618, forward strand.
AACGCTTATGCGGCGGCAAGAGCACTCGACGCAAATATTTATTCTACTTTTTCCGACGGCAAACACAGAGTGAGCTTCGACAAACTCGTGCAAGTGATGAAGGAAACCGGCCATGACCTGCCATCTCTCTATAAAGAGACCGGAATCGGGGGACTGGCACGTGATTTTAAAGTGGAACAGGTGCAATAAAATATGAGCGATTTTATTATTCACACTCTTGGATGCGGGTCGGCCAAACCATCTTTGAGACATCAACCGGCTTGCACGGTTGTTGAACACAGAGGCTCGCTTTATATGGTCGATTGCGGAGAAGGCGCACAACTCGCTTTCATGAAGCAACGTCTCTCGTTCTCAAAATTACGCCATATTTTTATTACTCATCTTCATGGCGACCATGTGCTGGGACTTCCCGGACTGGTAAGCACCCTCGCACTGACCGGGAACGGAGGTGAACTGACTATCCACACATTTAAAGACGGGGCAAGGCAACTTAAACAGATGATCGACTATTTTTGTCGAGACACCCCTTTCAAAATAAACTATAATATCATAAAGCCGGAAGAAAAAATAATTCTTGAAACAAAATCCCTTACTGTCAGAACGCTGCCATTAGAACACAGAGTTCCCTCTGTGGGGTATATTTTTGAAGAGAAACCTAAGCCAAGACATATCAATCCGGCGATGACAGATTTCCATCAGGTGCCGGTATCAATGATGAAACGAATAAAAGAGGGTGAAGACTACATAAAACCCGACGGCACTGTCATTCCTAATAAAATGCTGACAACAGATCCAACCCCCTCACTGTCATACGCCCATATCAGCGATACTGCCTATATTCCGGGGCTTGGAAAAAAAATCGGCCCCGTGGATTTATTGTTCCACGAGACCACATATCTTGACGACCGTGAGGCAGACGCAATCGAGAGAGGTCATTCCACCGCACGACAGGCTGCCAGGGTAGCCCTTGAGGCCGGAGCGAAACGTCTGCTTACAGGCCATTATTCCTCCCGCTACAACGACGACTCGCAATTCCTCAAGGAAGCCGGCGAAGTTTTCCCTGATGTAATCCTTAACAACGAAGGATTAAGGATCAACCTTGATTGATTTCCCTGCTGAATGAGCCACTTGCGCGGGAGAATACAGACATTGCACCTCGGCCATCCCTAAGGAATAAGTGCCATCCCTGTCTGCATGACAGTCATAACTTATCACATAGCTTCCCGCTTTAAGATTCTCTATGAAGAATGAGGTCTTATCTTTCCGTATCTCCTTGTAAGCTCCAAATCCCTCTATAAAGGTAAAGCCGGATAACTTATCTTCAGTTTGAAGACAGGCAGACCTTGAGTCAGCAATCACCACATAGTCCATATCCTTCTTGACATTGACATTCAATACCATGTGAACCTTATCACCTTTCCTGAATGAAGTCACTTCCTTTAAATTCCCTTTGATATCTTCCTGAAAAATCCTCTTCTCAATAGAAAGATCAGCCACTTTGACACTCTTAACATCCTTTATAGGAGCAATGAACTGACTAATAACCCCACCCCAAGCCGGTAATCCTGTCCGACGCATAATCCTGATTTTCTTTCCGGAAACTTTTGAAGCATCAAGATTTATAGTGTAGTTGCCGGTTAACTTCTGGTGTTCCGGTAGATCAACCAACATTTCGTCTATATAAATCTGTGGTGGAGTACGATTTATATTCAAGTCAGAGGGAATACTCTTCAGTAAGGAATAAATGATTCCGGATGAATTATAGTTATCTCCCCAATTTTCTGTTTCTTTTTTCAATAACATCGTCTGCCGGACCTTATCGACTGCCTCCGGTTCCGACTTTACCTTTTCAAATAGTGTAAGCATCAAGGCGTCTTCTTCAAGAGTATTCCTCTTGTCAAGGAATTGTTTCAATGACTCCACAATAGTCTGCGATTCTTTTTTATATCTATCGGAATCCATCATTATAGAGGCAGCCTTTACTTTTTGCTCGATATTAAAATGTCTCCAACGATCGGATATACTGTCAAGAGTCGCTTCCTGAAGTTTAAACATCGTACCTTTCATGCCGAAATTAAGCATGTTGCGGTTGTAGAGATAATTAAGCATTGTCATCCAGTCTACTTTTCCTGACTTCCTGTATCTTTCTACTATTCGGTTATCATAGAATCTCACTGCCCTTTCAGCCATTTGGCTAAGTTGAGGAGTCAGAAGTCCCGCATCATTAAGATAGCCCATTATTTCAATCACCTGCCAAGTGATATATTCTGAAGATTGCATCCCGTCAAACCAACTCCAGCCACCGTCAGCCCGCTGAAGTTTCTGAAGAGTATTAATCCTTGATTCTATAGCGTTATTGACATTAGCAACGTCAAGATATTTTTCAAGCCCTCTAATTCTCTCAGTCTCCGAAGATGCTTGATTAATCCATGGTGTGGCATCGAGTCCTACTATCTTAAAGTTCTCATCTCTCTGAAGATGGGAGAGGGTTAAAGTGGAGTCCTCGGAAATCAGGATATTCCGGATACCCTCAGATATCTCATTGTTGTTTCCTATAATATCATTGGCTGTCATGGTGCCATAAAGCCAGCGTGCCAAAGCCAGAGAGCTTGAGTTTGCCGGTTCTTTTGAAGATGGCAGGGACATCACAACCTCCCAAAGAGGATTGTCGCAATATTTTAAAGTAACGTTAGCCTTTTTATTGATCTTCGGAACCTTTAGTTCTATAAGCTCGCTGTCTGAAGCAGCATAGAAAGTTGTGGATTCCACAACCGGTGTAGCTGATGGCAAAACAGGCACAACTCCTTGTTCTCCGTCTGTGTGATTATTACCGTTAGCATAAGATCTGACAACTATAGCCGACACATCATCAGGAACTTCAAAGAGAATCGAAACCACCCTATTACCTGATGGTGAAACCTGTTGAGGGGAAAATTCTGAGGTTGCCAGAATTTCTCCTGAGGCCAGGTCCATCACTTCCAATTTTCCTCCCAATCCAATCTCTTCTTCGGAATTATTATAAAGAGTGGCCGAGACAGAAGCTTTGTCTCGGGTTCTCAAAAATTGTGGCAGATTTGTTTTTACCATCACAGGTTTTGAAGCTACGGCATCAACTATTGTGACAGCGCTTAGCAAAGAGGCATCATATCCTGCAACCTGAAGTTGCCATGTGGTGTTAAAGTTGGGCACAACAAATTTTATATTCAATACCCCGTCTTCATCTGCTTTCAGATCTCCACGGAAAAATGCCAAAGGCATTTCTACGGGCCGAAGTGGCTCCTCTTCTACGTTTTCCACGCTACCTCCTGCAACCGGAGCTTCCGCATCCGCCATCTCCATCTGAGCTTCCTCGACAACAGCCGCAGCGTCATCTTTTACTGTCATCATATTTCTGGTAGCTGCCATTTTACGCAACACACCACCATAAATTCTCATATTTGGATATGCTACTAATGGATAACCATAGGTCTCCCAGGATGGTATTGCGGATTCAAAGTTTGAAAACCGGTTGGAAGGCAACGGAGTAAAAGTCTTGTATGAAACCAAATTGCCAAAAAATATCGGGTTCATTCTATACCTGTTATAATTGGTAATCTTCCAGAAATTAAGATTCCATTTGAAATCATTTATTGCGTTAAGCGCCTTGTCGCTCATAACAGCAAAGGCATTTACAAGAGGAGCCGCTTTATCATTCACTTTGAATTTAAAACTCCATTCCTCAGAATCTCCTGCCGTTAAATTTTCCCGGAAACTTTGGGTTTCAACTGTCATTTTCTCCAATGATTTCTTAGGTATGACAGTTATCTGCCCTGTCTCAGCCTTGAAATCATGAAGTCCGGACAGAGATATGTATAAGTCAGTATTGCCGGCAGTTATTTCAACTCGCTCTGTATGTAAAGAATCGGAAGGACTTATCCATCTTGACTCCAAGACTTTCTCTCCATCACTTACAGTATATAAGATCCAATCCTGCCAATAGCTTCCAAAAGTCACATCCACTGATTTTTCTCCCTCGGAATATACATATTCCAAAGGGGGAACCCAAAGAGAGGTGGGGAAAGGAGCTTTCTTGTCATCCGAGCGCCAGAGTATCACTTCTGTTGATGTGTAGTTTTCTTCTCCCGACACCTTGAATTCCAATTTATATTTGCCGGACTCCAAATCTACCGAGGGGAGCCGGAAGTCAGGACTCACGAAAAATCCTGTAAAGGCATACTTCGGAGAGTATATATTGGTGACTCTATATTCCACCTTTTCTTTCACCGGCAAACCTCCCATATCATATACCGGGACATTAAATCTGACAGAGTCTCCCGTTATCTCTACCTTATCATTAATGGCCGGTCGCACCTGGAAAGCTTTTCCTAACTGGAAATAGATCGGTTGCGAGGTCTCGGTATCTCCGGCTTCCGATGTGACACTCGCTTTTATGCTATATCTTCCCTTCTCAAATATTGTACCTTTCAAAGCCGCCGTAGGAAGACTCAAATTGAAAATACCCTCTGCATCCGTCATTTCACTTTGGATGTAGCGTGCGTTGCTCCCACCCACTCTCCATAACCATGGCTGATATTCCACTTCAATTTGAACCTGACCATTTGTCACAGGCATCCCCGAATAAGTCTGTGCCAGACCTCGGAAAGAGACCACTCCCGGTTCATTATTATCAGTCTGCTCCAGGCTCACCATAAAGGATGGCAACTTATATTCCTCCACTCTAATTGTAGCGGAACCCCCTTCTGCGCGAGGGTAATCGGGATAACTTGCCACAAGCTGATAATTACCTAAAAGCCTGCCTTGAGGAATAACCATCCTGCCAATGGCCCTCCCCTCTTCATTCAACTCCAAATCAACACTCCCGATAGAGATATAGTTGGCATCACGAAGAACCACTTTCACCTGAGTGTTCTTAATCAGTGTATTCTCATTTTTTTCCTGCAGCCAGCCAACTAAAGCAAATCCCACAGTATCGCCCGGGCGATATATAGAAAGATCGGTAAGTATGGTAGCATACCTACGGCTCGGGGTGGTTTCCTGATAAAAACTGAAACCGGCATCTTTTATGGCCTTATTTCTGCCATAGGCCGCCTCTACACGATAATAACCGGTGGGAATTTTGACCCATCCTTCCTTGTTGGTTATTAGACGTCCCTTAGGCTTTTTTGAGACCCCGCTGTAATATGTCACTTCAGCCCCTGCCACCGGTTGCTGATCAGATCCCTTTACTACATATACTCTTCCGGAATCCTTGTCATTTGAATCGTAAGTGGTGAGAATCGATATTTCGGTGACCCTGATTGTAGAATAGGAAGCACTCGATGTGGCTTTGTTCCATCCTTTAGGCAAAGTTTTTGTCATTGAAGGGATAACGACATATAAACCTGAAGTAAGGGGCGGAAGGGTTATTTCTTTCTTATTATTGAAAGGTGTCTCTTTTTGCTCCCCTTTTATTTCTATCCTATACAAGGGATTACCACCCTGAAACTGCTTCAGTATCAATTCATCATAGACAGTTGCCTGATTGGCATTAAGCCTGTAAACGAGAAGATAGCCTTCGGATAAATTCGACATTTCCCAAGTGCCTTTGATTTCCTGTCCCGGTAAACTTATACGCGGAAATTCAACCTCTATGCGCTGTCGGCTCAATATATTTTCAGCATAAACAAGATTGTTTCTGCCATATCCCTCGGGGTAGTTTTTGAGCCATTTATTAATTTCCTTATAAATCTCTGAACTATCCTCCAAGGTGTTACCGTTGTAATAGCTTTCCCATATTCTATACAAAAGAACCCCGGCTCCTTCACTGTTTTTTAATTTATCGTATGAGTTTCTTAGATAAGTTTCCTTCTCATTATCGGGCAGAAGAGTTGCACATTCTATCATTGCTAAAGCCACTATGACAGATTCACCCGATGTCGATTCATTCATAACCTGGTTGAGAAGTTTCTTTGCTGTCGCTTCCGCGTTTGCTTCAGTCGACATAGCAATTTCAGCCGGATAAAAGGGAATGACAGGTAGGGCAGTCTCCCTTATGAAATTTTTTAAGATACTGACAGATTTAAAGGCTATGAAATCCGAAACGGTAAGACCGATTTTTTCTGCCTCCTTGCAATCGGTAATCAACAATGATATCGTTTCGATTTCAATCCTTTTGTTCTTTTCGTCAATGGCATTGGCCTTATCAATAAGTTGGGAAATCTTTTCCTTAAACATTTCTCCGCTCCATTCATCCGTGGCAGAAGGGAAAGTCTCCTCTATAGGAAGGTTTCGGTCATCGTAGACAACCCGGTTTGACTGGTAGGCCTGATTAAGTATTTCGGCTTCTAATAGATATGCAAGTTCAGAATATGGAGAACTCAGTTTTTTAGCCACAGAATCCACAAGATTTATTGCCGGTGAGACATTTTCTGAATTTTTCAGCATGTTTTCAGCCACCACTAAATTCATCATACCACGAAGAGCAAGCAGGTCGTCTTTCTGCTTCACGGCAACATTCAAAAGACTGTCGGAAGTGGAAACCACAGTTTGTGGAAACGCAAAATCCGGAACCTTATATATCTCTGCTCCAGCACTTTTAATAGACAACAAAATAACTAAAAAAACAAACGCCGGCAAGATTTTCATCCATTTCCCGGCGTGGTCTATAATCGCACTTTTCTTCATCTCCTAATCTTTATCGTTTGTTTCACGCGACTTATGATGGTCTTTTCGACGGTTATGCTTCATTTCGTCAAGCTTGGCCTTGAAACTGGATTCGGCTTCCCTCATTTTATATATCTGCTTGGGAGTCAGAAATTCAGCAAACTGTTCATTGTATTGCTTTTCCAACTCAGACCATTCAGTCTGAGCCTTGGAGTAAGCCTCGGTCACTTTCTGATAGTCTGCTTCCGATGCATCTTTTTTATGTTTGAGAGCCTTATCCATATTGATGGCTTCTTGGAAGATTTCTTTTTTCTTTTCACTCATCTCTTCGTAGAGTTCAAAAAACCTCTTCTTTTGAAGCTCCGACAGATCCATCTCCTGGGCCAGATATTTCATCTTGAACTCCTGCACCTCCCGAAACATCTTTTCTCTCTTTCCAGGGTTCTTATCCTGCGCTAAAGAGACACCTAATCCGGTCAATATCAACGTTACAATCAAGAAAAGCTTTCTCATATATCTCATTTCATTGCTTTCTATTCAGTTGTTTCCAAACCCTAATTACATTTATTCTTCTACCTTATCATTCCATCCCCTGATCTAAACTCCTGTCACAATCCCTGCTACATCTGGCTATAGAAGTCTTTTTCAAAGTCCTCTATATTGTCGTAGCTCATTATCAATTCCTCCTCATCCATGTCGTAGTCACCCATGTATAAAGGGAGATAGTGGGAATCGTAGTCGACACCTCCGTCAAGCAGTTCCACCAATGCTTCCGGTGGATTGTCGAGGCTCAAAGACATAGGTTGGGTAACAGAATGAAACACTTTCATCATCAACCATATCCCACAAAACATTGCCGCCAGATAAACGTAAGGCTTCATTCTTTGCCAACGCGACAAATCTCTTATGGGAGCATGCTTCGGATAATCCGGCAAGGACTGCATCACTTGCTTCTCCAGTTGTGCAAAATAGCCTTCCGGCACCCGCATTCCCGGATCCTTACCATATTTTTTTATAAGTTCTTCTTCCTGTTTCATAAGATATTAATCCAATTTCCTGTTCTGTTTTTCCGGTTACCCGGTAGTTTTATCAGATCCTTTTAAATGTTCGATAAAACTCCCTGTTTCCCAATCTTTTTTTGATATATCTATTGACAATATATTTTTAATATAGTTTAACGCTTTATCCATTTTTTATCATGAACCAATGCCACAACCTCTTGTTATAAAGATATAAGGAAAGAAATTCATGATGTTTGGTTAGTTGAAAATTGTTTATGTATGATAGGCTTCGACCGGTTGTGAAACCGGCCGTTGTTTTTTATGATGTCAACATTTCCGTTATCTTTTTTACCGCATGATGATAACTGGCCTTGAGAGCCCCTATGGATGTGCCTAACACTTCCGACATATCCTCATATTTCATTTCATCATAATATCGCATATTGAAGACCAACCGCTGCTTTTCCGGCAATCGTGCAATCGCTTCCTGAAGTTCTATTTGCAACGCGTCCCCGTCAAAGAATTCATCAGCAGCAAGATTCTTCAACAGAGCGGATTCGTCATCATTATCCCCTATGGTGTTTTGCATGCGGTTTTTCTCCTTATTGAGGAAATTAATGGATTCGTTGACGGCAATTTTGAATAGCCAGGTAGAAAGCTTTGCATCTCCTCGGAAATTATGGAGATTGTTCCAAGCCTTTATAAAGACATTTTGCACTATATCATTGGCATCATCATGGGATGTAACCATCCTCCTTATTTGCCAATACACGGGCTCAGAATAGGTATGAAGCAGAGTCTCGAATGCCTTGTGGGCAGTCTTTTCATTCTGCAATTGCTTTATCAGCTCCTTCTCGTCTATCGGGGCCTTATATGCCATGCTTTTCTCTTCTTTGTCCGCTTCTATGGGTTACTCCCTATTCCAGGAACTTATTATTCCCAAATTCCTAAATTCAAGTGTAAAAATAATAAAAATGGAGATAACCCCAAAATACTTGAATTGACCACTCTTTTTTTCTATATTTGCAAGAGATATTATCCTACAATGTTGCTGTACCATGCCCTCTAAAGATCTACGGAAGATTGGGAAACAGGATATAAATATTATTGGCCGGTAAGAGAATGTGGTGTGATTTTTTTACTATTTTGATTCATCCATAAATCATATCCTTCATGAAAATTTTATTTATAGGAGACTACTCAAATCTACATACCACCCTTGCTCATGAATTAAGGAACATAGGACATGATGTGACTCTGATTTCCGACGGATGTGGACACATGAATCTTTCCACGGATATATATTTGAAAAGGGCACCTGGAATTAAAGGTTCTTTTAAATATCTTTACGATCTCTTCAACCTGATAAACGACATTAAGGGTTATGATGTAGTACAATTTATAAATACGAATTTCTTTAGTCTCAAACCCGGAAAATTAAAATATTTTTTCGACCGTATAAAGTCACAAAACGGCTCATCATTCCTTACCCTTGCCGGCAACGACTATTTTTTCTGCAAGGCTTGCTATGATGCCAAGATTTTTAAATATTCCGAATTTAAAATAGGAAATGAATTTACGCCGGGTCATCTTGCGGATCCGGGCCATCTGTATGGCTGGATTTCAAATGTCAACAAAATATGGTCAGAATATCTTTTCAAAGGCATCAACGGAGCAATGGCTGTATTGCCTGAATATGAAATGCCAGTGAAAGACCTGTTGGGTGAAAAAGTCTCCTTCACTAATTTGCCCATAGATTTTTCCCAACTTCCTAAAAATCCGAGAAGATTTATCGATGGGAAAGTAAATATCCTTTCCTGTATGAGATCGGGTTTTGAGGATATGAAAGGAGCCAAACACTTATATAAAATCGCCCGAGAAATTGAAGAAGAGATGCCCGATAAGGTAAAAGTTAATCTGGCAAAGGATCTTCCGTTTAAAGATTTCCTTAATATGGTGGCCGACTCAGATATTATTCTCGATCAGCTATATTCATACTCCCCCGCAATGACTGCTCTTTACGGTATGGCTTTGGGGAAAGTGGCAGCCACAGGTGCCCAGCCGGAGTATTATGAAGCTATCGGCAATCCTGAGGAAAGACCCTTATTTTCTTTGGCACCAACCGACAATGACATAAAAGAAAGGCTGATAGAATTGATTGAAAACCGTGATGAAATTGTGAGAAGAGGAGAACAAAGCCGGATGATTGCGGAAAAACACAATGACTCAAAAGTAGTAACCGATAGATTTCTCAATCATTGGCAAAACCTTAGATAACTTCACCAACGACAATTTTCCGGAATTTCTTTCTTTTTCTTTATCGATTTAATAGCCCCTTCTAACAGATGCTTTAAGTTGTTTAAAAATTTTGAATTCTTATTTTTAGAGACCCTGAAAGCTTTTATAGGTATTCTCAGGAAACTTGACCAAGGATAAATTAGGCAGATTATATAACCTTGCCCTCTTAAAACTCCTTCTGCAACGCAATCTCCGGTAGTAGATTCCGGATGTTTTGCAATTGTTTTATTGATAAATCTGCAATTGAAATTTCTCTTAATTGCGGAAATTAAAAAAAGTTCATCCTCACCACATGACAGATCAGGATTTCCCAATCCCATTTTTCCCCAGAAACGTAAGGTCTTAAATTTCTCTCTTCTGAAAGATATCTCCACTGATGATCCAAAATAGTTTTTTGGAAATGGAAGATTTAAAGTACAGTCTTGAACCGGATATTTTTTAGGATTTTCATAATCAACCTTGAAAGTGGCTAAATCAATTAGAGGATTTGATTCGAAAGAATCTATTATTTTTTCTGCGAAATCCGGATAATATTGGAGGTCGTCGTCAGCTATAAGGATTATATCTCCCTGGCAATGGTCCAATGCGTTATTACGGTTGTTGGAAAGTCCCCTTCCTTCAAAGCGAAAAATTTCCGTATCCTTCCTTTGCAATAATGATTCAGGCACAGGAGTATTCTCATGCTCCTGCCATGACACGATATATCTGACATCCTCCCGTGGAGTCAACGGTGCCAGCATTTTCTCCACCCTAAAGATTCCTTCAGGTTTGTAAGTAGAAATCGACACATCCAGAGACAGCATTATCCTTTCTTAATTTAAGTGCTTCTGATTCTAATCTTCTGCTTGTTTCTACACCGGCTCATCCAATGGGGAGCGACGACGATATGTTTTCTTGGATTTCTCCTTCGATGTTGATGTTTTCCTTCCTTTGAATTTTTTGTTTTGGGACTTAGTCTCGGCTTTTTCTTTTTGAAACCTTAGGGCAGCGGTATCGATCATCTCTGTATGCTCCACAATCTCAGGAATCTCCTGTACCTGTTTCTCGCTCCTTCCACACCACGACGTTATCAATCCCAAAGCTATTATCAGCAAGGCCACGATTGCAATGGCGACAATACCTCTTCTTTCAGATGCCGTGTATGAATTGCGCGACATATAATCTTTGTCAGAAAGGATAGCCTATGGCAAGGTGGAAACACCAGGCTTTGGTGAATTTTATATTGAAATAATGATGTATTCCGGTGTTGTAAGGGGCATGGAGTCCGTAACCGAGGTCGCCTCTCAACACCATCACACCGATATCAACGCGAAGGCCCACACCTGTGCCCAAAGCAATGTCACGAAGGAACGTTCGGCCCTGCAATAATCCCCCGGGCCGTTGCGGGTCATTCTTCAGCAGCCAAACATTTCCGGCATCCAGGAAGGCTGCGCCATGCAAGATACTTACAATTGGGAACCTATATTCCACATTAGCTTCGAGTTTAAATGTACCGGTCTGATCGAAATAACCGTCTCTCTCCTGGTTCGGTGGTCGGTAAGAGCCGGGCCCTAAAGATCTGATTGTAAAAGCTCTGATAGAGTTCGCTCCTCCTATATAAAATTGTTCGGAATACGGCACCTGGCTTGAATTGCCATAAGGATGTTCAGCCCCGATCAGCACCCTCGAAACAATCCATTGGTCCGACTTGGGGAAAAGCCGGCGATTATATACCAACTGTACCTGTCCTTTGATAAACTGAGAGAAAGGTGTTCCAAACAATGTCTTCTGTCCGTGCACTCCGGCCAATGCATAAATACCGTCAAAGATATTCCCGGCCTCGGTCACAATCGACTGGAAGTTGATTCCATTGATTCGTTCCCTCTCAAAAAATTTATCGTAGGTATATGTCCAGCTTATCTGCGGAATGAACTGACTTTGGAATCCGAGGGCTATAGCCGGATTCTGCTCCATAATAGAGTCAAACTTGTGGGTGTGAGACAGGAGTTTGGTGTAGGTCAGTTTAAATAACGTCAATTGATTGAGAGAGTGTCTTGTGGCTCTCCATTCATACGTGATACCTGCATTGAATTCTGCTATGTTGAAAAATTCGGGGCGGTTGAGCGTATTGGCACCAAGAGATATCGTGGTCCAGTTTAGGTCTCTTCTCGTTCGTTTCACAAAATTGGGGGCAAGGAGACGAGGAAAGGCAAGAGATCCTGTGATACCGAATTCATAACTGTTGAAATTCTTATTACGTTCTCCGCCGGTTTGCCATTCATAATCTGCAGTCAATTGAACGCTGAGTTTCTCACCTCCTCCGAATATATTGTTATGTGAAAGACCGAGCACAATTCCCGGACCCAGGTAACTGTTGGATTTTGATGTGAGGTTGGCTTGTATTGTGGCCTCTATAGGACTTTGGAAACGTGCTGTGGTATAGACATCCACAAGCGGATTTTCAGGAGTGGTGTCGGCCGGCATCACGTTTATCTGGATTCCACCGAATATTCCGAGACGTGCAAGACGAGTCTGCGTCAGATTCATATCTCTTACCGTAAATAGTTTCCCCTCCCTGAACGTTATACATCCCGGGATCAGGTTCCTGCGCAGTCGTGCCGGTTCATATACTATCAACTCACCCCGGGCTGTCTGCATGGTGTCGGGTGTACCCATCGACTCTTCGCTGTTACGAAGTATTATGGTCTCTATTTTACCTGTGCGATACTGCAACTTAGCCATATTCGGGATATTGTTTACCAAGTTGAGTTTGATAGCAACATCCCCAGGTGTAATCAGTGAGTCTGCCAAAAATTCTATATATTCCGGTCGGAAATAATAGTATCCGTGATTTCTCATAGAGTTCACAATCCTGACTCTTTCCACCTCCAGGGAGTCGACGCAGAAAATCTCTCCCTTTTTCAGATAAGGACTCTTTTTGGCAACGGAATCAATATATTTGTTTAACTTCGAGTTGCCATTCAGATACATTATAGAATCTATGCGATAGGGTTTGTTGATATGCAAAGAGTATCCTATGGCAGCAAGTTTATCATTCTTCTTATTTTTCTCAATGTTATAGACCACTTGAGAACCAAAATATCCGTTGTCATCAAGAAGCTGCTGCATTAGTTTAGCTCTGATCTGTGGTTTCACTTCACTCACAAGCACTGGATCTTTCACCCATTTCCTATACAGCCATCCTTTTAACCCTTTCGCCGAGTCATTCCAATTATTATAGACCCATAAACCCAGGGGAATCTTAATAAAGGGGGCAAGAATATAATCATTCGCATCTGTCTCTCCTGTCTTCCTTAATTCGGCGTCGAGTTCCGAGGGGAGTTTCACTCCATCGGGAGCTATGATCTCAAACTTACCCATCCCGGTGTATCTGACTTCATCGGGACCAAGCCTTTTAGTGGTGGAACAGGATGCCACCCAGGCAGTCACTACCAGCAACAGAAGGGAAACCGCAGAATTTATATGCCTCTTACTTTTCATCTCCCTCCGTTTTATTATTAACATCTTTATTTTCCGGGGCGCCCTGCAACGGTTCTTTCCTCTCTATAGCTATCGAATCATTGTGACTCACAATGGTGTCGTTCTTTTCGCCCGTTGCAGAATTCATCTTATCGTCTCCCTTAGTTTCGGTCGTAGCTGGTCGGCCGGGAAGTGCACCGGGTCCTTGAAGCTGTCTTTGGTTGAGGTTGAATTGTGGTTTCGTTGACCCCCATTTAAACAACGACTTCAGGTTCGATAGTCGACGACGCAACATAAAACCACCGCCCATCTCGGTAATCTCACCCTCAAGGATACTCTCATAACCGGTGTGACGGAAAAGACGGGCATACATAGTGACGTTCTGTGTCTGCTTTAGCAGATACTCGAAAGATATATCGCTGATTAGATTTTCAGAGAAGTTCTCATCAGCTGCCGCGTCTGTCGTATAATTACCACCCACGGAAATCTTAAACCGGTTGTTGAACAGGGATTTCGAAACCTGATAACTATAACTTGTAGATGAACCCGCTTCCCCGTTATAAGAGTTTCCGTATTGGTCTACTCCAAGACTTATATCAACACCCCTCACATTGTTAGCAAGCCATCCGTTGACTGTGGATGTCAATATGTTATACATTGTGCCCTGCAAAAGGTCACTGCTTGCAGTCCTTACGCCCGCCCCAGAATATTGACCGGTTATAAGCATATTAAGCGCCGCCATACTCCTCGCATCCGGAGTCATGGACTGCAACTCGTTATGAATAGACATGTCGTCTTCGGTGTCAAGATTGAATTCTATCTTCGGACTTTGCAGAGTGTTGGTTATATCCACACCTACCTGGAAATTGACAATTCTGGAATTTCCGTTTTCAATCACGCTTGCCCTCACATCATCGGTGGCCTTGATATCAAACGAGGGGTTCATCAGGTCACCCTGGAAAAGCACATAACTTTGAGGATTGAACACAAATTTCTTTTCTCCGACAATCGGCATACTGTAGCTTGCAAACCCATTGCCCAGATACAACTGTCCGTTAAGTCTCATATCCCCCAGATAATTCTGGAAATATGTAAGGTCCCCACTCGGCTGGATCTCCACTTTTGCCGATCCGGTGGTGGTCGCTCCCGGATAAATCACGTTTACCTGCATTCCGGGTTCAAGATTCAAACCAGCAAGTATCCTCATAGAGAATTTGGGAGTCGCCACGGTGTCTTCTCTCATCACAAGCACCGTATCGTTGAAATTGACAAATTTAACGATATCGGAAGTGTTATGTGAAGTAAGCTGGGCCGTTGTCTGAGGTATGGAATAAGTCACCTTTGTATTCTTAAGGATATTTACTCCCGCATTGATATTGAAATGCTCCAACGGACCCCTGGCAGTGGCATGAAGATCCATGAAGAGTTTGCCATAAAGCTCGCAGCGCGCCCTTTGATCATTATTGATCAATTGGAAGTTGGTGGCATTGAGCTTAAGGTCGAACACTGATGAGGTCAAGCTGCTCATGTCTATTGTGCCATCTATCTCAATCGGGTTCTGATTTGCACCCCAAATATCAAACTTATTGAAATCTATCACGTTATCCACTACAAGAATGGAGTCTTGATTGAATTTCACGGAAGATCCCATCATAGGGATGTAGACACCCACAGAATCACATGATAAATATCCGTTCAGTTTCGGCTCCTTCAAGTTACCGCTGAGGTCAAATTCTCCATTTAGACAACCCGAAAGCTGAGCCACGTCCTTTCCGAGGAAAGGATTGGCGATATTAAGCGGGAACTGGGTCAGGTCTAATTCCATTGTTTTCACCTGGGGCACTTTCAAGGAATCAGGCACCAGCATTGCCTTAGCAGAGATTGCCGTCTTACCATTGATTTTCAAGCCCAGTCTTGCACCCGTGGATCCGTCATCATTCATGCCTGCCCGAAGCGAAAGATTGAAATCACCTACATTCAAACGGTCATAAGTGAATTTATGCACGCCTACATTTCCGGTGCCATATAGCCAACCCTCCGTGTAGCCGACTTTCACATCGGCGTCAATAGCCGCTGTAATCGGCGGTGCAAACACCGACAACTGCAGGAAGTCTTGAATCTGTATATTGTCAAGGGCAAGGTGTAATTCGTCATTGCCATTTTCTCCCGGTTCAGTCTTCAACAGTACGCTGCTCTTAGGGCTGCTTGCCTGCAGATTGGCATCTATCCGTAAATTCTTCATATTGACATCTATACTGTTGTCGGTATTGAATGTCCATGGGATATAGCCGATTGTGGCTTTTAATGGTGTGAAATGTATGCTGACAGTCGAGTCTTGGAACACAGCTGTCAATCCTAACCTGTTGCCCACCTCCTTCTTCTGATTCAATTGCCTGAATCCCAACATCAGTCGGTTCTCTCCAACATATCCGCCCAGGTTGACGTTGGCGAAATCGCCTATTGGATTATTGGGCCGGTTGCCCATGTGAACCCTATAATCGAGTAATTCTCCCCTCTGTTTTAAAGAAAAAGTGAGGGTGTCGGCACGCATCTTTTCATTTGCCAGGGCTAAAGCCTTGAAATTGGCAGTTATAATTGTGTCGTTGCTGACATTACCTGTCAAAGTGTTGACACTGAAGCCTGCTCCTGCCAGCACATCCGCAAGGGCACCGTTGCCTCCTGCCTCAATATTAAGATTGAAATGGGGTAGATTACGTTGGAGTTCTTCTACATTCAATTGCCTTGCAGCGATCTGTTTCCCAACAGAGTCACCCACCGCCGTAAAGGAATCTATCAAATCTTTTAATCCACTCTTGGCCTCGAAGTTTATACAGGTTCCCTTAGCATCGATATCGGCCATCACGTTGTCGGAGGTGCTCTTGAAAATCAAGTCGATGTCATTCGGGATGGCGAAATAGTTTGCATCTGAAATAAAGGAAGCGTCTTTCAGACAAAGGTCTACATCATAGAGCCATTTCTCGGGGCTTGCTTTGGCTTTCAGATCAAGGGTGCCGCTCAGCTCACTCTGTTTTTCCGACATACCCAAGGCCAGGAGATCCACCTTGTCTACCACTGCCTTCAAGTCAGCAGTGTAAAGATCGGGGGCCACCGTTCCATCCCCCTTTATATTAAGTCGAAGAATTTCGTTGGGTGAATTCAGGGCAAAGTCATAGACACTGTTTTCAAGCGTCACATCAAGAGTTATATCGGAAAGGCCCTGCCCGTTATAATCCATATCGGCGATATCAATATGAATATCAGTGGAGGCAGTAGGCTTTGTGGGGTTGAAACCCGCCCCCTCAGCTATGAGGGTGGCATCTACCTTGCCGATCCCGATGTCGGGCATAAATCCCTTCACGTTTATATCATTTACAGTCACCGATGCTCTATATTTCTCCGAAGATAGAGCCACACTACCATCGGCCACCACCGATCCAACAGAAGTCTTTAAATCAAAATCAATTGTATAGACCTCCTGCTTGGCAGTAGCTTCTCCACTAAGCGTGAGAGAAGGCAGTGAAAAGCCTTTCATCTCCAGAAGATTATCTATAATTCCGGGTTGCGTCACATCGCCCGTGAATTTAATATCGGCCACAAGTTTCTTCAAATCAAAGGCATTCCTGGCATATCCCTTTGCCTCAATCTTAGCCACATTTTGTATTCCGGCTCTTAAGTCTGTCAAGACTATGTTGGAGAGTGAGCCGCCGGCCACCACATCGAAATTCAGCGGAGACCTGGCCGGTATTTTCTTTGTATAAGTTTTGAGATCGGGCATAAAAGCCTCCACATCGGGCCATCCCACATTTCCGTCGGCATCAAGATTGAAAATAGCATAGGGTTGTAGCTCCATGACGGCAAAAGGGATCGCAGCAGTTGCATTCAGATAGGTATATGGGGTCTGAAGATACACGTCCTTGAGTTCAAGTCCGGTGGAATCCACTTCTATTAGACCCTTACCGTTTGTTACCATCAGACCGCTTCGTTCGTTGGCCGAGATAGCAGATATAGGTAGTTGTACGGTCGGCCCGGCATTATAAAAATTATCTAAAGTGATATTTACATCCGAGAACTGCAGGTAAGAGGGATCAAAACCTGGCAGTGGCTTTGCGTCTTTCACAGCGTAAAGCGCGCCGAAATCTTTCACACTCACAGTGTCGCCCCTTATAATCATTGGGGGAGCCGTGGTGGTGGAACTGTCCACCGGAGCCGGGTGGGTCTTTATATACTCGGGGGTAGGAGTCAAATAGGTTACATTTCCATCCGAAGTGCCCAGATAATCTGCCGTTATCAGATTTTGTCCCAGATCTATCACCCCGTTTCGAAGCTCTACTTTTTTAGAAACCAGAGAGAGGGTGTCGATAGTGGGTAGCATGGCCATGCCGAAACTGAATCCGTTTATCTGCGCGTCATGAAGCAGTATCTTCATGTTCAGGGGTGGTGTGACCGAGTCCGGCTCTGTCTTCTTTGCCCATACGTCCATATTCAGGCTCAAGTCGGCCTGCTCTATAAGAAGTCTATTGATATCAATATCCATTTTCTTGATATCCACAGAACTCTTGTCGTTGATTTCTATTAGGTTGGCTCTAAGTTTCAGGAGCATAGAAGAATCGGGCGCCATAATCCGGATGCCGGCTTCACGTAGTTGAAGGTCGTTGATATCTACATCCAGTTTGAAAAGCGGAGCCAGTTTTACATCGGCTATCACCTCTTTGGCATACACCATAGTGTCGCCTGTTGCTTCCACAACTGTGACTCCGTCAAGAGCTACATCAAGCGGCCACTTTAGCCTGAAACGGTCTATCCCGATATCCATTCCGGTAGATTTCTTGACTACCTTACAGGCTATATCCTTTACTAAAGTTTGAACAGGGGGAACATATAGAAGGACGGGCACAAGAATAGCAATGCAGACCACTCCGATTATGATCCACATAAAGGTCTTCAGCACAATCCGAAGCCATGTCGGATGTATCCAATGCTTCTTAACCTTTTTAGCCGGGGCTCCTTCAGGGTCCGGCATTCTGTTTTGGCCTGTCTCCTCTTCCAATATTGGTCAATCCCTTGCTCTATTCCAACCCTTTCAAATGTCAAATTTAATTATTTATAGGGAGTTTGACACCATATTTTCTGCAAAAATATATACCCTACACCGAAAATGAAAGCTCCGACTGTATCTGAAACAATATCTCCCCATTCAAATTCTCGTCCTAACCCCATTGAAGACTGTGCCATCTCTATTATTATTCCAACAATTGAGGAGAGAGAGGAACAAATCATAGCCCGGATCCACCCTGTCAGAGTCCAGCCATGTTTGCGTTGCCAGTCAAGCAGCATCATTGATGCTAATCCTCCGAACATTATACCATGTGCTATCTTGTCGGCACCTTCAAACAAGGGGGGTGGTTCCTCTCCAAGTGGTTTTGGGGCCAGCGTAAGCCAAAGTATAGCCGCCAAAGTTAAAAAAGTGAATGTCCATGCCGGGAAACGCGTCAGAACCGGCTTCCATCTATCCATCTTATTTTTTCAGTTTCTCCACTGCCTTATCCAGCGACTCTGTAGGCTCTATTATATTGTAATCTTTCCAGAAATCCTCATCCCAATAATATCCCACATTATCAGAGAAAATATTCCTTCGTTTCAGGGGATTTTCGAATTTCCGACCCTTGTCATGCAATTCCTCCCGATCGGTCATTACCATTTCTGCACGTGAGGTATAGGTGGAAGAAAAGAGACGTTTCTTCCAGTCGCATTTAAACTTTATAACACTACTTATATAATTTATGTAAGATTTCCCGTCATTTACTTTATATGTCACGACACCCGACACTTCCAAAGGCTTGAAATGAAGGCCGGAAGGTTTCCGGTCAAGTATTGCTCGTGTCACCTTCTCCTTGTCTTTCATGTCGAGTGAAAATTCCACCCTGCTTATTGTCAAGGTTTCTCCGTCAATATATATAATTCCGGTGTTTAAGGGATAAGACTTTGTAACTATCGGTTTGAAACTTATGGCATAATGGATCCTGTCGTCGATCATTGCCGGTGATTCAAGCTTGAATTCAAAATAGTCAAGTTCCTGTTCGGTAAAAAGATGATCGCCATTTTTGACAGCATCCAGATTCAAGGGCATGAAAGGGCCACCCATCAATTTCACCGACAAAGTGTCGGATGCACGCGGACTAACCAGACTCCGTCCCTTTTCTATCCTCACTTTTTCTCCGTAGGTGGAACGATGTCCGTAAGGTTTCTTCAAGACGTCTACTATTCCCTCTGAGATATTGATAAAACGGTTACCTTTCTGCACTGTTTCCCGGTAGAAACCTTTCAACAGATTGTCTGAAGAAGCATAATTATCCGGTATTTTCCGCAATGCCTCTTTCACAATTTCTTTAGGCTCTCCTCCCAACACATACAGTTCATCCAGCACTTTCCCGGTTGGTTGAAGATAGATAGTTAAATTTTCGGTTTTCCCCTCAAACAATTTGGGTGAAAGGAACTGACTCTGATACCCTATGTGGTCGATCTTTAACCCGTTGCTGACAAATTCCTGAGGCACTTTCACATTAAAATACCCGTCGTCATTCGTTACGGTCCCGATATTTGAGCCCGGCACCGTGACACTTACATTTCCCACCGGTTTCCGGTTCTTATGATTTTTCACTAATCCCGAAAACTCAACAAGTTCCGGTTCCCCGCCATAAACAGTCACCGTGAATACTGACAATATTACAGCCACCAGACAAAAAATTCGAATCCTTTTCAGATAAAATATCCCCATCTAAATTTTCAGAAGTGCTTTTAAAACACAAATATAATGATAATTATTTGTTTCGCAAGAGAGTTATCTGTGTAACTATTCCGGAATTTCTGCGTCTTATAGTTGTAAGATTTATAAGATGAGCGCCGAAGCCGAAAAGGAATTTGAAAACACCATAGCCAGATACGGTGGAATTATTACGAAGATTTGTTATTATTTCTCGACGGATCCCGAAGAATTTAACGATCTGCGGCAGGAAGTTCTTTACAACATTTGGAGAGGATGGGAGAATTTCAGAAAAGATTCCGGACTCTCTTCCTGGATATACCGGATAAGTCTCAACACCTGCATCTCCTTCCAACGAAAAACCCGAACAAAAGGAAACACAATCTCTATCGAACAGGTGATTGACATTCCTTACGAGGAAGAAACCTCCTATGTGGAAAAATACAATTCAATGCATGCGCTGATACGACAGCTTAAGTATGAAGAAAGGGCGATGATCCTGATGTGGCTTGATGAAAAAACTTATGAGGAAATATCCGAGTTAATGGGTATAAACAGAAATACAGTTGCAGTGAGGCTTAAGAGAATAAAAGAAAAACTTATCAAACTGTCAAAAGATAATTTAGGTTGAAAAATGGATGAATTGGAAAATATGAAAGCTATGTGGCTCGAACTAAACCAAAGAGTCTCTGCTCTGGAAGCTGAGAATCGCAATCTTGCCAGAAAAGTAAGCAATGAAAAATACAAGTCGGCAAGAGACCGATTAATAAGAAAATATACTGCTTTTATAATAGTAGAGGTGATAATGATTTTATATACCTTTGCATTTATAGGATTTAATCCCATGGTGGTGGAAAAATACCGGATGGTCACCTGTTTTTACTGGTTGATATTCTTTCTTTTGGGGGTTGCTGTGGATTTCTATTTAAGGCAGCGCTTGGTAGAACTTGACATCTATAATTCCTCCGTCAGGGAGATATCTTCGCAAGCGGCCCGAAGCTGGAAAATACATAAGCTTGCTATCATTATCGGTTTTCCCATTGCAATCGGGGCGGTCATATTGTTTGCACTTGCCTTAGATGCAAATGAATTCACGATCTATGGTATGATTTTTGGAGCATTGATAGGCGCAACAATAGGATTTTTCCAATTAAGAAAATTTCTGCAATACTATCGCCTCCTACAGACTTCTCCATCTGACGACATTTAATCATTATGTAAAACAATAATCAAATTAATTTAAAATGTTTAAAAAGATCTTTTTTATCCTTACTCTCACGATGTTGGTTTCAACATCCGTTTCAGCCCAGTTGCTTTATAAGATAGAGGGTCCGAATGCCGAAAAACCTTCTTATATTTTTGGCAGCCACCACCTTTCCCCCATTTCAATAGTAGAAGAATCCGGAGTTATGGAATATTTCGATCAGACGGATCAAGTGGTGGGAGAGATCGACCTAACACAAGACCCCATGGTCATTTCAATGGCAATCCAACAATATATGACAGCACCGGCCGACAGCACTCTTTCCGTACTGCTGAAAGGAGAAAACCTGGATTCCCTTAACATCCAGTTTGAAAAATGGGCTCCGATGCCGGGAATGAAATTACAGATGTTGGAGTCTTTGAAACCGATGGTGGTGACCACTATGCTTGCTGCGAAGATGAGCACGGAAGTTATGCCCGGTTACGATCCTTCCAATCAGTTAGATAGCTATTTCTTTAAAACAGGAGCTAAGGAAGGTAAAAAAATCCTGGCTCTCGAGACTCCCGAATTTCAGGGAGAAGTGCTTTTCAACAAGACTCCCTTGACCGTGCAGGCCGAAGCCTTGATTGATATGCTGAAAAATCCTGAGAAATCTGTTGAAACCAGCCGCCACTTGAGCGAGGCATATCAAAAAAGAGATCTAAACGCTATGTTGGAAATGTCTAAAGATGAAGACGGGCATCCGGAATTCATGAAACAAATTCTTTTCGAAAGAAACAGTAATTGGATGGAGAAACTTCCTGCCATCATAGACGAAACCCCCTCTTTCATTGTAGTTGGCGCCTTACACCTTGCCGGACCGGAAGGACTCCTTCAAGCTCTTAGCGACCTCGGCTATACCCTCACCCCTGTCTACTAACGAGCTAAACTTGCTGATAAGTACCCGGGGTTTCTTTCTCTTTCCTATTCCTGCCGGGATATAAAGGGGATATAAAGAAGACGCATCGGACAGTCGGGAATACAAGGGCCGGAAAATCCTTTATTCCTGTTATGGCTGTCTGATGCGTCGGGCTTTATTACAGATTTATAGTAAAGTCGTGCTATATCAGCGGGATTGTAAAGTAATTGATGCAGAAAGATTTGAGAGGGGATATGATAAGGAAGCAAGTGAGGAGGCAGAGGAATCTTGCATGTGCTTGAGTCGCAATAAGGCTTCCATGTAGTAATAATCCGCATAAATTATAGAGGCATCTATCTCGGTGCCTTCCGGTTTATGCCCGGTGGCATGGTCGATAAAAGAAGCCTTGTTAGCAGCTGAACGGTAGGCTGGTCCGCTTAGGGTGGCCAGTATTTTTTCAGCATCCGAACGATATTGTTCGCGATGATAGTCTGAACAATAATCCTGCAATTCTATAAGTGCAGAAGCCACTATAGACGCCGCCGAGGCATCCTTGGGACATTCCGGAATATCGGGATCATCAAAATCCCAGTAAGGCACCATATCTTCAGGCAACCGCTCAAGGTAGACATCTGCCAGCTTACAGGCGAAATCCCTATACTTCGGATCACGCGTTTCGCGAAACACCATAGTGTACCCGTAGATTGCCCAGGCCTGTCCGCGTGCCCATGTAGAATTGTTGGCATAGCCTTGATGAGTCATACCTTTTATGAACTCTCCTGTTTCCGGATTATATATCGCCACATGATAGCAACTGCCATCAGGCCGAAACTGGTTTTCCATCGTCTTGTCGGCATGGCTCACTGCCATGTCATATAGAGATTTATTACCGCCGTTTCTCGATGCCCAGAAAAGTAGCTCCAGGTTAATAACATTGTCTACGATAGTGTTATGGCCTCCGAACATCTCAACGTTACGTGGCCATGAAAGAAATGTTCCCACATTCGGATTGAAGAGAGTTGCTAAAGAATCTGCAGCTTCCAGCATCACTTCCCTGCAATGGTTGTCGCCGGTGAGACGATAAGCATTCCCGTAGCTGCAGTTGATAAGAAATCCGAGGTCATGGTCATAGGGGGATAGGGTTGCCAGATATTCCAGTTGCGAAGTGTATTTTTCAGCTTCGTCTCGTATTTCGGGATCATTGGTCACCTCGAAATCATACCAGAGGATTCCGGGCCAAAAACCGGAGCACCATTCTTCCTGAACAGCTTTTCGACAATTCCAGAGAGTGTCGGAGTCAACTATATTTCGAGGCATCATGGTATAATCTTTCTCACTTCCCCCAAGCTGGGTGAGGCTTCTGCTGATTTTTCCATGACAATAGGACAGGGCATCGTCAACATCCAGTGACAGTTCCGATTTTTTTTCGGAGCAACTTGCAAGAATAATACCGGATATTAATAGACTCAAAACTTTATATGGAGTCATTGATCATGTTTGATTAATTGAGATCATGTTTTATTTAATAATGATACGTTGCAAGAATCGAAAATCTCATTCTTTTCCTCCTTGCAAAAGATGGATAGAGTATCCTTATTATGGTCTGTAGCCCATGAGGGTGGAGAACCCGATCTGGTCGAATCCACCGGAGTTACCGCTATAATGGCCACCACCTCCGTCGGGCCTTATCCTTGATGCTAATTCATTGATATAAATGGCGGATTGTCCGTGAGTATTGGTATAACCTACCCAATAATCCCATCCCGGTCTTACCGTGCCGCGACCAACATTAGAGGGCTCTGTCATTGTACCACCGTCTCCATAGGTGTAGGTTTCAAACGGGAATCCGGAATGGTCATATTCGAAATCTGAATTGTAAACACCGGTCTCCTGACTTGAGAAATTCTGCATAGGATCCGGATACAATTGCTCTTTTGCCAGATTATACTTGGCTACATATTCAGCAAATGCGATAGCACGATAATCATCGAATGCAAACAGGTCTTCACCCAGGGCACTCCCCATCTGACAGAAAACACCGAGCACAGCCGCACAAAGAGTGTTGTGTCCCTGATCACGTCCCAGCTCATTTCCCTGTCCGAGCATCTCTTCGGAGTCCGGGTCTTGATGCAGGTAAGGAACTCCTTTAAAGATATTTCCAGGGCCACCTCCCAAGCCTTTGTAATACATTATCGCCTCATTGATATAATCCTGATTTTCCGAAACCACACCGATGCCGAGAATAGTAGTCATTGCTGCAAGATCCCAGTTCCACCAGTAGTGTCCTCCACCCGTGTTGTTCTGGAGTTCAAGTTGATCATGTGCTAGCCAATAGAAAGACTCGTCAAGCCATTTCACCACTCTGGAGAATTCTTCCGTATCACCCCATTGCTCGTAATCGCGAAGCATTTCAATTGCTATGGCTGCCTGATATGGCTGAAAAAGAATCAGTTTTTCATTCGGGTCGATTATTTCTCCCTTTTTATTCACAAGTATACCTTTATTAACAGTTGCCCATTTCACGAGTATGTTCTTCGCTGTCTCGGCGGCTGAGGTGTTTCCTTCAAGTTTATAGAGGAGGCTAAGTTGATACGCAGCAGCCGCATCACGCATGAAGTTTGTGTAGTTGTTGTGGATCCCTTGATACCACAGATCGGCGATACCGGCATCTTCCCAGCGGCCTCCCATCTGCGACCAGTTTCCGGCATCAAGACGTGCCAGATATTCCACCGGATTAGCTTCGTAATCAGTCCTGGCATACTGGCTCCCCTTTAGTTTGGTAAGAGCGGATGCGTATGGCTCTTCGCCAAGATGTTGTTTCACATAATCAAAGTCTCTCTGAGTATGGAGTAGACAAGGATGATTGAGGGTATAGACCGTGTAGACAGGGTCGTTGTTATGGGCTTCTTTATCGGCCTTCCATTGCTCGAAATCTATGGTGGCAGGATCCACTATTTCATTGCAGGAGGCTCCTGCTATTAGAAAAAATACGCCTGAAAGTATGGTTATGATCGATTTTTTCATTGTTATTGTCTTTTAAGAAATTAAGGGGTTTGGTGCAGGGAGGCAATATAGGGCCTCCCTATTTTTTTAATTTCCGTCAGCTACCTGCTTTTCGGCAAATTCTATCATGTCTTCAACGCTCTTGAATGTTCGGATCCAATATACTTTGTAAGTGTCTTCTGTGGTAGTGGCCACCGGCATATCTGCCACTTTAAGCTGGAATGTCTTGAATGACACGTTCCCGCTAAGAGGATACTGAGTGCGTGTAGACCAGTCTACATAAACCAAATAAGAACCGTCTTCAAGCATATAAGGAGTTCCGGAAGCTTTCTCACCGATGTTACATTGCGGGTTACCACCTCCTGTGCCATTCACGTCAACGACATCAAAAGTGTTTCGTCCGTCAGGAGGGATCGTAGTGCGGAGAGCTATCACCGGATATTCTCCGAAATTAAAGACTACGGGATTATTGTCGTTGCAATCAATCTTTATGTCAGCCCTATAGTTGGAACCTGACACTACCATGTGATTGATCAGATAATCCTCTGTGTATTCGATAGTGGTTCCGGCAGTGGCTGCAATCCAGCGTGTAAAACGGTTTGACGGATCCCAGATATGCAGACCGGGAGTGACAGTGATATTTATACTTGCATCATTACCGTTAGGACATACTCCGGTGAGGGTGACTGTTCCAAATCCTGTGGGAATCACATGCCCACCCTTGCCTACATAAGCCACTGACTCGTCGCTTGATTCCCATTCAACAGTGGCAGGATTACCATAAGCCGGATAATAGGCAACATCAAGGTCAAATGGTTTTTCAAGACAGATAAGTTCGGTGTAAGGGGATATTACAATAGACTCCACGTCGGCTGAAGGAGAAACTGTCAATTCGAATTTTGCAACTTTCCCGGTAGCGTCGGGAGCCAGAGTCTTCGCGATAATCACAGCAGAACCGACTTCACCACACACTACATTTCCTTCCTTATCCACTGTGGCTATCTTCGGGTTGGACGTAGACCATTCCACAAAATTATAAGTGCTGTTTTCCGGATAATGCAATGTGGTAAGCTGGAATTCATCACCCATATAATGGAATTCCGGAAGTTCTTTCACTCCGGTGATCGTTATGCTTTCAGTATAGACCACATTTTCTATAACATTAACAGTGAGTCTTGCTGTTGCTCCAAACCCTACGGAAGGCATGGCAGACACTACGGCTTCACCGATTCCTACGCAATGAAGGATCCCATATTGGTCGACATAGGCCACACTCTCATCCGTGGTGGCATAAATAACGTCATCTTCCAGCTTATCAGGGTCAGCCGACATCTTCAGCGAAAGAGTCGTGCCAAGGCCCATTGGTAAAATCCCTTCATAGTCGAATGTGATGGCTCCTATCACCTCGGCTTCCGGATGATTCAGATCATAGATCTTTTCATCATCACAGGAAGTGAAGACCGAGATAGCCGTCAACAATGCTCCGCAAGCCGTGATAGATTTATATAATGATTTCATAGATTTCATTTTTTAAGTTTTCCACAATCAGATATCCAAATTTACCAGCCCGGGTTCTGTCCGAGGTTAGGATTGAGCTGCAACTGGTCGGAAGGCAAGGGATAAAGATAGTTTTTTTGTTGCCATTGTCTGTTCCTCTCATAAATCACCTGACCGTTTGAATTGAGCGGCAGAGTGTTTTGAATCCATTCACGTGCATATTCTCCTGAGAAAGTCACTCCGCAAAGATCCATAGGCATTTCGGTTTCGGCTGTTTTCCATCGTTTGAGGTCGTCAATACGGAATCCTTCGTTGAAGAGCTCGATAGTGCGTTCGCGACGGATTTCAGTACGCATGTCAAGATTATTTCCCGAAATGAAAGCATTTGTAATGTCGGGCATCTGGGGATTCACTCTTTTGCGGGTGCGGTTGATTGTTCTGGCGAGATCTTCATCGCTGATCTGCCCGTCTCTTTCATAAGCGGCCTCAGCGTAATTAAGGAGCACCTCGGCATAGCGTATGATCGGATAATCGTAGCTCTCATAATTGGTGGTAACCTGACGTTCAGCGGAATATTTGTGGGTGTAATAACCTGTGCCACCGCTCGATGGGATGAAATTGGTGGTATAGGCATGACCCCGGTCGTTTTCATCCCAACTGGTTCGTGAAGAACCGGCATCATTGTTCCAGAATGTTCCGTGAGGTTGCATGAGGATATTGCTCATACGGTTGTCACGGTTTTTCCATTCGGAATCCATCGTGGTATTGGATGAGTCATACTGTTTGGAAGTCTCAATAGGGAGACCGTCTTGACAGAGGAAAAGGTCGACAAACTTCCGGGTGGCCATCTGCGCGTTTGCGAATGTTTCCTTAGTGATATTACGGTTAATGGGGTTTTCTGCGTTGTAACATCTCGAGAAGATAAATTCTTTATTTGCGCTTTTGGTTGCTCCGGCCGGATTGCAGGGTGCATCCTCCAGAATAAAGAGGTAGCGGTAGCTCTCCGTGCCCAAAGAAGCGTTGTAGAAGAGCGAGAATTTTCCTATAATCTCGTTGGCTGCATCCATTGCCTCAGTATAGAGAGTGTTGGCTGCAGTTATATTGTTCTTATGGAATTTCTGCCAGGAAGCCTCATAAAGAGCTACACGGCTCAAGAAAGCCCGGGCAGCCTCTTTGCTCACTCTCCCTTCTTCGAGTTCATTGAGTGGCTTTAGATATCCGGCTGCATTGTGAAGGTCGTTGATGATGAAATTTGCTACGTCAAGCCGGTCGTCTCTCTTGGCGTAAAGCAGGGGATCGTCGGTGTCGAGAACATGGTCTACTATAATGGCGTCGCCATAGATTGTCAGGAGTTCATAATAGACGTATGCCCTGAAGAAATAGGCTTCTCCGAGTGGCTGGGTGATATCGCTTAGGGAGCCTGTGTATTCCTCGGCGCGGCTGATAAGGATATTACACCTGCGGATATGGGAATAGAAACTGTTATAGTTTCCGGTAGACAGGGATGAACCCGCCGGCACAACGTTCTGACCGTTGGAGAATGTGTTGTATCCTCCTTTATCACATAGAATATCGCTGCGTTTGTCGCCATGAGGACCTGCGCTATACACTATCTCGTTATAGGAATTGGTCCATCCATACATCTGATTGGCAAACGACTGAAAGTCGCCCGGTTTGTCCCAGAGATTTGCATCACTGAGCTGATCTTTCGGCTCAAGATCGAGACAGGATGTGGCAAGAAAGGTGAATGCCGCAAGTGATGTGTATATTATTTTCTTATTCATGAGCTTCATTGTATTAGAAAGTTATGTTAAGACCAAAAGTGACACTTCTTACGAAAGGATAACGAGAGGCTGCAGTCACAGTGCGTTTGGCTTCCGGATCCCAGCCGTCGTGGATCCTGCTCCATTCCCAAAGGTCTGTGCCGGTGACATAGACTCTCACCTGAGAGATGATTGTCTTCTTTAAAATAGATGTCGGGAGCGAGTAGCCCAATGTGACATTTTTTAGCCTGATATATGAGCCGTCACTCACAGACCATGATGAGCACTGATAGTTGTATGCGTTGATATCATTCTGGTTTGTCAAAGTGGGATAGAATCCGTCGGGATTTTCCGGACTCCATACATTACCGATCCATTGGTTGGAAGAATTTTGATAGACTGCTCGCATCGGGCAAGCCCATGGGTCGTAGCCACCTCCGCTTTCACTTCTCCATACCGTGCGCTTGGCTGCTCCCTGGAATGAGAAGTTAAGGTCGAAATTGTTCCAACTGACTCCTCCACCGAATGAAAATTGGATTTTCGGATCATCTGTGCCGAGGTAGACAAGGTCGTTTTCATCGAGCACACCGTCTCCATTTACATCCTCAAACATATTGTCTCCGACGCGAATGAGGTTTAAGACACCGTTCATGGAATATTTATCTCTGTAACGGTCTTTGTAAAGTTCGAGCTGCTCCTCATTCTGAACCTTTCCGGCATACCTGAGACCGAATACCGAATTAAGAGGATATCCTTCTCGGTCGCTCCTTACACCGGCCTGGATCACACCGTCGCCACCATTGTCAAGGAGTTTATTATCTGCGTAGGTGAAAGTGCCTGTAATATTATAGTTCACCTTTCCTATCCGGTCGTTCCATGTGATCTGGCCCTCATAACCCCATGCCTTAAATTTACCATAGTTGGCCGTTGGAGCCCTGTCGCCAAGGATACCCGGATATGTCACGTCGATAAGCATATTGCCTGTGCGTTTCCAGAAAGCTTCTACTGTAGCGGAAAGACGGTTCTGTAGGAAAATAAAATCTGCACCGATGTTATAGTTGTGCACCCTCTCCCAGGTTCTATCGGTGCTTGCAAGTTTCCCGTTTGTGTCAAGATAAGAGAGAAGCGAATTACCTACAAGCACACCGTCGCCTTGGTGGAAGTTATAAAGCACTACTCCCGAATATCTGTCGATACCGTTCTGGTTACCTACATTACCATAAGAAAGACGCAATTTGAATTCATCCCACCATTCGCGAGTGGCTTCCATGAATTTCTCTTGGGTGATACGCCATCCGGCTGAGGCACCCCAGAAAAATGCCCATCTGTTCTTGGCCTGGAATTTAGAGCTGCCGTCATAACGTGCCTGAGCTTCGAAGAGATATTTGCTGTCGTAGTTATAGTTTGCTCTACCATACCATGATAGTATAGCTTCGTCCCATTTAGATACATTTGACAAAGAAACGGTTCCCGAGCCATTGATCACGTCGAGTTCAGGCTGAATATCCAGTGCTTCTGTGGCGGTATAATCATAATCCTTATAGTTATACTGCACACCGGCCATCAATTTCACATCATGAAGATTGCGGAAAGTATGGTTCCAGTCCAAGAATGCCTGCACTGAATAGAAATTTGTGCGCGATGACGATTTGGTATAGGAAGTCTTGCTCTGTTCGGGGGATTGAAGCACTACATCCGTGCCTGCGTAGTTATAAAAATCTATCTGCTTAGTCTTAACATCGCGAGAAGCATTCGATGTGTTGTAACCTAAAGTTACATTTGCGTTGAAACCGGGAAGAATATTATAGACAAAGGCTTCGGAAATATTGATGGCACTCACCTTCAGAAAGTTTTCTCCACCCAGTTCGGCCACCCAGTTGGGCGTGGTCCATGTGCCCCATCCGTAAGGTTTTCCATCTATCGTGGAGGCCGGCAATCCGGGTTGAGCCTGTGAAGCATTAAGTGCTTGTCCTATCTGTGAAGGGGCCACTTGATCCTGACGGTTGTAGGCTATCACAGATGTCAGATGAAGTTTTTCCGTCAAATCAAATGTATTGCTGAGACGAAGATTGTAGCGTTTGTTGTCGTTCTTACCCCATCGGAGATTGGATCCGTCATACATGAACCCTGCCGAGAGACGGAAAGTGGCACCTTGTTTACCTCCGGATATCGACAGTTCATGGGAAGTAGAAACTGCGTCACCCCACATGATGTCGTTCCAGTTGTTGTCGAAAAACACAAAATCGGCCACATCCGTAAATCCGGATCCGTTATATGGGTTGGGAGTATGGTTAAGGTCAATATATTGGTTTCTGTATTTCTGAGCTAAACGGGCATAGCGGATCCATGTGTCGTCTTCGCCGTAGCCGTCGTTGGTGCGTGCTTGGATCACAGCGTCGCTCCATTCGTCAAGGGTCATAAGATTGGCCTTAAGTCCGGGATGTTTGGTAGTCACCGAACCGTCGTAGGTTACTTTCAATTGAGTGTCTTTTGCTTTCTTGGTAGTCACCAGAACCACACCGCCTGCAGCCTTCGATCCGTAGATAGAAGCGGCCGCATCCTTTAGGAAGTTGATGGATTCGATATCAGCCGGAGAGATCAGACGGAGGTCGTTGACACTTTCATATTCCACACCGTCAATAATAACAAGAGGCTCGGATGAATTTTTGGAAACTGCACCACGCAAGGACATTGACCAAGATTCGTCACCGGGAGCTGAAGAACCGCGGGTAATGATCACACCGGGCACTTGCCCCTGAAGTGCCTGTACCGGACTGGAAAGGTTTCCTTTCTCCTGGAGTGCCTTTTCTCCCACCGCGGTGACAGCACCGGTCATGGTTGCCTTCTTCTGAGTACCATATCCCACTACTACCACCTCTTCAAGAGTTTCGTTGTCCTCTTTCATAGTGACGTTAATAGTAGAGCCTTCCACCTTAATTTCCATATTGTTGTAACCTACGTAACGGAAAACCAGGATGGAACCCATTTCAGCTTTAATCGAGTAATGACCGTCGATATCTGTAACAGTACCAACGCTTGTACCTTTCACCATCACGGTAGCTCCTATAAGAGGTTCCCCGGCGGCATCAACCACCTCTCCGGAAACCGTTACGGCACCTGCAGATCCTGCCGATGTCTGAGCCACAATTTTCAGAGGAGCGATCAATGATATGGTCGTCACTATCAGGCAACATAGCAACAACCTCTTCCGGAGCGATTTTTCAAAAAATCTTTTGTTCATGTATATCATCGATTTTAAGTATTATGCGTTTATTCAATTTTGTTATACCCATTGCTGTTAACGTCACGCAATGGCAGAAATATAATTCCTCACATCGTGACGACCCATCCTCAGATGATTTTCCACCGTTCTGAAAGAAAGGGAAAGACGCTCTGCGATCTCAGCCACATTGAGATCTTCAAAACGGCTCATGGTATATATTATGCGACGCTGTTTAGGCAAGGTTGAAACTTTCCGGAGTTCCATTTCTGCAATCTGTCTTGCCGACACTTCTGCGTCGGGCGTTGAGGTTGCTGCATATTCGTTGGCATACTGCAATTCCTCTGAAGCTCCTTTCCTTATATAAAGGGCTCTCAGATAGTCGTTGATAAGATTGGTTGCAACCCTGAAGATATAGCTTCGGGCTGTATCGGGGGAGAGTTCCACTTCTGATTCAAGGATGCGCAACCATACATCCTGGGCTAGATTCTCAGCATCCTCGTGATTGTTGATCCTTGAAGATATATAGTTGAGGATTCTTTCTGAATATTGCCTGAAGAGAGAGTCAACTACATCGAAACGGTTGTGGCTTTCGTTTTTCATGTTTGGTATTCGGTTAAAAATTTGCCTTTCAATTTATCCCGGCTTTCAGCCGTGTGAAAATTTTCTACAAACAAAATTATAAAGCTGCCTGTCAAATCAAAAATATTTTTCCTTTGATTTGGTATCTTTCTATAAATTAGGACAAGTCTCTTTCTTACTAGCTATAAATCAAATGTTTAAGAAATTGAGATTTATAGTATCATAAAAATTTGAGACTAAATAATTTAAATTTAACAATTATTTTCCCAAAACACCGGGAAGCTGAAAAAGAGTCAATAGAAAAATTTCTTGGACAAAAGATGATGAGAATCCAATTATAAGATTGTAGAAGGAGGTTATGTTACTGAGAAGATTTGTTGAATCTTTACCTAATTTCATAAAAAATATTTTCAGGACTGGCAGGCTAATCAAGAAAGAAAAGACGATGAGGGGTATGACCTAATGGATAATTTCGCCAAACAAATCAATGATTCTAATGCTATCGGATTCGGCATAAAGAAGAAATAAAGTTATCATTAATTCTATCAAAAACCAAAAACCTTATCGAAGTCAATAATAAATGCGTACTTCTTAGAAATCAAAGGAAAATTTATCCTAATTCATAACATCTTATAATATCCAAAAACTTCAAGGGTTGGTTAAAATTCCTTTTTTACGACTGTCCAAAATACAGTTTATCAAAGCCAAATCGAAGAAAATTCTTAAACGATTTAGGAAGAATTATCCGACTTTTAATCTCGGTAATAGTGATTATTCTCCTCTTTCTTCTCTCTAACGATAACTAACATTTGAGAAAGAAAATTACTGACATGCAACATTCCGACCAATTATTTAAATTATTCCCAAAGGAATAAAAGGAATCTAAAATAGGTAGAAGTTTAGGAATCAAATGATAGTAATACCAAATTTTGAAAACAAAAGTATCGATTTAAAATTATTATATATTTCTACCATATTTATCATTATTTTCCTACAGCTTTTCAAACTTCCTTTTTGTTTTGTAGTGTAAAACCTTTTTATTACCTTCGCGGCATTTAACTTAAAATTGAACCATGGGAAGACTGACTTTTGAACAATTCGAAGAAATGAGATTGCGTGAGTTGAAAAAATATTGTGAAGACAACAATTTGGATTTCGAACAAATAAGACCACTGACGATTATGAAAGAGAATCTTGATTTATCGGCTTCTCAAATTAATCTAAATTACCCATCCAAAGATGGCATTGAACTTGAAGCATTTGCTGAAAATCTTGTGACAAGTCTTATGGAAAATTTCGTGATAATTAAAGGAGATAGTTATTATGAGATCACGGATGCCGAGTTCTATTTCTTTGCCCCATATCATCAAGATATAACCGTTTATGATAGAGAGTTGGGACCGGGACGTTTCTTTTTCCATGACAGTGGTTTTGATATATCCTTTAAAAGCCATGTCACTTGGACAGATAAGAGGAAGAAGATAATTGACAGGGATAATAGTATATTCGGAGGTATTCTCGTTAGTGCTCTAATAAAGAAAGATCTAAAAGGGGAGAAAACTATTATCCAAGGTCCTAAACTATGTATGTGGGAGTTATGGGATTCTTTTAATGCTTTTGAACGTGTATCTGCGGAATATCCTGTTTTATTTTATAAACCCCTTGGAAATCTAAAAATTGAAGTTCTCCCTCGGCATTTTCCCATTAGAGATAAAGAGAGTAAGTTGAAGAGCCTCAACAAAAAGTTTAATGGACAAGAAAATACATGGGAAGATCTTAAGCATTTTCTTGACCTCAAATATCGTTTCCGGAGAACTGACCTCAATTCTTTGAAATAATATGGAGATAGCTGACAAAATGTTGGTTGTTGGTTTTACGGATTATCTTGCTCGTAACAACCGAATGTTGGTAAGAGGGCTAAAAAGCCTGCTGTTGAGATATAAGACCCATTACGTGGTTATTAAGGACGCCTATGACAGATGGGCCAGAGATTTTATGCCTTTTCAGAGAAACGACGGAAAATTTATAGTTTATAAGTATGCTCCTGATTATCTCAATGGTAAGGAGCGATATATTACTGATGTAGATGATGTTACAATCTTATGGCATGGAGGAAAATCCTTAGGAGGAATTAATGATTATCTTGGTCCCGATCTGATTCATACCGATCTAAAGATTGATGGAGGCAACCTTATTTCTTGTGTTGATAAAAACGGGAAGAATTATATAATTATGACTGACAAAGTCTTTCTTGAAAATGGGTCTCTTAAAGAAGATGATGTTATAGAGGAGTTAAAGACTAAATTCAAGTCTGATTTCATCTTTTTACCATGGGATAGAAGAGAACCCTTCGGGCATACCGACGGGATGGTGAGATCCATAGGCGACGGCAAACTATTGATTGGGAACTTCAAGGAAGACAATCCCTTTTTATATGAAACTATAATGAGCAAGTTAACTCCTCTTTTTGATGTCTATGAATTGAGTTTCGGGAAAAATGTCAGTGAAAATAGCTGGTGTCATATAAATTACTTGCCATTAGATGATGCAATTATTGTACCCGGCATTGGAGAGAATTCCGATATAATTGCTTGTGAACAAATAGAAGCATTCACAGGGAAAAGATGCGAAATTCTTCCAATGGGAAATATTGTAGACTGGGGAGGAGCCTTAAATTGCATTACATGGGATTTCAAACTGCCTCAAAACTAATTGAAAGTTGAGGGTCTAAAATATATAAGATGGACCCTCAACTTTTTTTTCATTGAATTTTATGTCAATTTAATTGTCAATTATTATTATATCCGTGTTCTAACGAAAGCATTTTCCTTTTCCAAAGGTTTTCTCTTTCCACAGCCTCTTGTTGGGTAATATTTGATTTTAATGTTTCTAAAATCGTCCATTGAAAATTTTTTATGTGGTATTGAGAATCTTTTTTTATTAACTTTTCCAATTCAACATTTCCTCCATGACCATCTTTACCATATTGAGACCATCTTTGAAATATTCTCTCTTTTCCAGATGTAGAGCCAACATACACCTTACCATTACTTTTGTCCGTTATAAGGTAAATACAATTTATAGCCTTGAGTACTTTAATCCAATCTTGATCTTTAAGAACTTTATTCAATTGCACAAAATCTAAGATAATATCCTCATAATTTCTGAAAACTGGTGTTCCATCTGATTTTGTTAGCCCTTCTTCTATTCTGAGTACTTGTCTTTCTTTATTATAATAAAGATACCAATTCAGTGGACTTTTAGACCAATCGATTATAACTTTTTCTTCAAGAAATTGAAATTCAGACAAATGTCGCAGATCAAGTATTTCTTCCTCTTGTTTATGTGGACTTTGTTTACGACCCATTATTTCATAAATACCCAGGAACCGACTGGTAGACTCCTTTTCTCCTAAAAAAACAACCCAATATTTTATTTTATCAAACCTACCTTTCTTCTGTTCGCTTTGATATTTTTCGAATAAATCCCTTCGATAAATATAAAGTTCATAGATGTTTGAAATTCCTGGTGGCACAGGTTTCCCATCTATTAATATTTCTTCTTTGCCTTTATTGCCCTTTTTAAGGTTTTTATCATTTTTTTTGGCTCTTTCTATTGTATAAGCATGTCTCACTAATTGAATATTCGACCAATGAGTATTATCAAAGTCTTTATTTCGTCCTTTGAGCAATGCCTGTAAGGTGATAATTGAATTTAGATTCTCCATTTTTATGAAAGACTTACGTTAGTATAGTTAGTGTATCCTCTGTAATCGTCAAATCGTGCGTTGAAATTCATTCCGTTCAATTCGAAATCGCCTATCTCTAAAGCTATGGCATCATCTTCATTGGTATAAGTATCATGTAAGGCGGCATAAAATTTTATACCATCAACTATCGTTACCAAAAGATAATTATGTGTCGTATACATAACCTTTCTTTGGTTGGGATCATCGGGATCCACATACCACGATTTGATTCTTCCAATTTTAGTCATATCTGTTTTATTTAAAGAAGTTTCCTTATTTTTTTTGCAATCACCTTCTTCTATGAAAGATGGTGTATGAGAAGCCAAGATCATTTTTTCTTCCTGAGAGATATCTCCGGGAAATCCACCTTGAAAACTATGGCAAAACATTGCCACATCAACAGGCTTATTCCTGTGTAAATTGTAAAAGACAGTTCCAACTCGAGTCATTTTCCCTGCGTCTTCCGGGAAAAGGCAATGATTATCCAAAACAAATGCGTATCGTGCTTTCATATCATTTATAGGATCATTCCAACCAAAAGGTCCTATAGCCAAAAAAGTATCTCTATGGCCTAATTCTAATACATCTCCTGTAAATATAGCATCTCCATAGGAATCTCTATAATGAGTCCGTACCCCGGCAAAAAGTACTTTTCTTAAACCTTGTTTCCTTTTTATCTCGAAGCCAAAAAACAACATCCTCAAAATATCTGTGATGTAGTAATCGCTATCTTTCTCGTCTGTAAAAATATATAGGTCGCCATTATTTAACATAAAGCAGTCTCCAAAATCAGCAAATCCAAACCTTTCTTCTTCCGAGAGTATATATCTTATATTAATCTTGGGAAGATTACTTTTATCTCCCCTTGAAATTTCATCTTTATATTTTCTTGAAAGATAGACCAAGTCATTTTCTCTGACTGCATTTAAATAATAATAGTCATAATCATCGGCTTTATCACCAAACAACTCTTTGAATGTATCTTCATCTTGAAGTATTAACTCAACCCATTTTCTTGGTAGCGAGACATTGTTCAATTTTATGGCTTCCTTGAATAAGTCAGACATATCGCCGTCATAAAATCCGGCTATTCCACATCCTATTCTGGTTACAAGGAAATGTTTCTGTGGATATCTCTTTGCATAACTTATAAATTTATCCACATAAGGTTTAACATCCTTCAATTCACCGTGCATGGTTGGAATTGCATAGCATTTTCCTGTCATACCATCACCTTCACCCAATTTTGCACCAAATTTTCTATAGGCATATTTTGCAGCTCCTCCTTCATGATGTCCCTGAAGATTGCTGCCAAATACTAAGATTTCATCTTGATTTAAATGTGAGATGAAATCGGGGGATATTCTGAGACTTTTCATTCTTTCTCTTCCCATGGCTACTTAAAAATTAGATTTTTATAGTGCAAAAATAAATTATTGATGTATCAAAAACCGATACAACTTATCTTTACTTAATTGATTTCACAAAAAAGCAATTGTAGTATAACGTAAAAATGGAGTTTGTTATATAATTATTTCTTTCCCTTACATTCATATCTTAGATAATATCAAAAAGAAAAGTTATTCTTACATTTGCTTGTTGAATCTGCATATTCATAAATAAAGTTAAACACGTTAAATCTTACCTTCTTTTATCGGCAAATTTGTCCTAAAATCACTTTTCTACCGTTTTAATTATATCTATTTAACAATCAAATAGATGCATATTCTCAGGTTGTGATATCTCCCTTACAATAAGGACAAATTATATGTTTCTCAAGAAATTTTCCTCGAACTATCTCAAATCGATTGCCATTTATTAATTTGTTGGTATTTAAAAAGCACTTTGACGGCTATTCTTTTGTGGACTCAATGGAAGGCTTTAAAATAAATTACTTTTTCAAAATTTGCCCTTCGCCAAGAAAACTTTCCCAAAGTTTAACCATATCAATCCAGTAAAAATTCCTCCTTGCCGGATCTATATGTTTAGTACGTTTCAACCCAACATAGAAATTGAATCTATCAATATAAAAGGTTACTCTTTTTGTCTTTTACATATCCAATAAAAAAAGCCGCTCGTAAGCGGCCTATTCCCTACAAGAAAGCAGGGCGTTGCTTTTCCTTTTGTAAAGACAAGAATTTTGTAATTTCATCCAAACCTCCTACCACATTTTGATGTCTTCTGCACATGCTTGTTGAATCTGCATATTCATAAATAAAGTTAATGAAATTGGTGAAAGAACTATTCCCATCTCATATAAATCATTGAAGAGCAGAAGTAGCATAGAGTCCGATAGTGGAGCCTGTGAAACCTCCACGTTGGGATGCTACATACTCTGCTGGAATATTTTCTGCAAGGGTAATCCATTCTTCTCCGCAAGGTCGATAGAGAAAGTCATAGGAGCCTCCACGGGATATGATTTTAAGACCAACCGGAGCACAATCTGAGGCTAAGTCTGCTGAGGCAATAATGGTGTCATCTTTGCTATTCCCAAGTTTATACAGTATAACTTTGTCATTACAACAGGCAAGGAACAATTGACGTTGTTCGTTTTTCAGAAGTATAAGCCCCGCTGCCAGATCTTCCTGTTTTTTCGGTTCAAGTTCAGTTTCCACCTCAAAGCAGTGGTGTTGTATGCGTCGGAGAAGACAAGAGGGTGTTTTACCTGATTTTGTGTCTACCGGTGCATATTCGAGAAAAAGACCATCCCCAACCCTATACCATTGAGCCGGGTCGCCCCATAGTGACATCCATTCCGGTCGAAGTGTGGAATCGGAAAAATCATCGCTCCACTTGAAATTTCCGCTTTGCAATGATTCCTGTTTATGACTGAGACCGGGCATATTGGATTTAAGAGAAATTGTATCGATGCTCTGTGTGATATAAGGAAAGCTGTCAACACTCCATTTTACCGGGAGCATGAAGGTCTCGCGTCCAAGATGATCTTCACCTTCATTCCAAGGACGACAACCTAAGAAGAAAGCAAACCACTCCCCGGAGGGAGTCTGAACGAGGTCGGCATGACCGGTGGATGTGACAGGGCGTTCTCTGTTGGGTTTAAGCAATCGCTGAGTAAGCATCGGATTCCGGCTCCATCTTCTATAGGGTCCAAAAATATTGTCTGCCTTATAGCAGACTTCAGAATGAGCCCAACCGGTGCCTCCTTCCGCAGCCAAAAGATAATATTTCTCATCTATTTTATAGATATGCGGACCTTCATCACGTTCAAGTCGTTCTTCAGGTCCAACGCCTTCTTCTTTAAAGAGCACAGGCTCACCAACTGTACGTCCTTCTTCCGGATTAAACTCTATTATTGACATAGCACGATGATTACTCCACTTCACGGGGCTTCGTTCATCGCTCTTGTAAACAATGTAAGCCTTCCCGTCATCATCAAAGAAAAACGACGGGTCAATACCTTCCACATCCGGCAATAAAACCGGGTCACTCCATTCACCAAGGGGATCAGTTGCCGTGACATAAAAATTTAAGGTCGAGCCGTCTCCGCCATTCATCACACATGTTGTGATCATGTAATATCTCTGGTTATGAGGATTGTAGCTCAAAGCCGGAGCATAGATTCCTCCCTTATCGATAGAGAGACCTTCAAGCCAAGGAAGCTGTGAAGACCTCGAGAGAACATTCCCCACATGCTCCCATGACACAAGATCCTCTGAATGATAAAGTGGCACTCCGGGGAAATATCCGAACGTCGACGTCACAAGCCAATAGTCTTTGCCGACCCTACATATAGCCGGATCAGAAGCCCATCCGCTTATAACCGGATTGAAATAGTCTCCTTCTCCTTGCAGCGCATTCTCCCGATAATATTTATCTTCACCGACATAATTGAAGTATTTGAATTTCGCCATATTTTTGGCAGAAAACTGCAACATTCCAATTCCCCAAAAAAGTAGAATCAAAAGATATCTCTTCATTAATCCAAATTTTTATACTTTTAAGATTTAAAATAACAATTTTAAACTACAAGACAAATTTAAGGAATATTTTCTAATAGAAACCAATAAGTTTTATATGTCAGAGATGATAGAGTTAACTTCTATAAATGCAGTGACTCATTATCACCCTTTGTGTTTTATATATCTATCAATGGTTATAAACAAAGAATAATTTCCGTGCCCCCTCTTTGCGGTTGTCACGGAATTCGGCCTAAATACGAGTATAAAAAAATTTCCTGCTCCTAAAACGGAACAGGAAATTTTTATATGTCAGAATAAATATCGCTTATTCTTCTTTGCGGAGATCCTTCTCTTTGAGTTCGGGAT
This sequence comes from Muribaculaceae bacterium, assembly GCA_022509205.1. Classification (GTDB taxonomy): domain Bacteria; phylum Bacteroidota; class Bacteroidia; order Bacteroidales; family Muribaculaceae; genus Lepagella. The sequence continues at coordinate 41,979 of JAFLTR010000006.1, forward strand.
CCACGCCCCATTGCTGCTGAGCGAGACGTTTGTAGTTATTGTAGCGCCAGCGTGCATTATCTTCAGCTGCCTTGAAGAGCTCTTCAGCTTCTGCAGGCTGCATTTTGAAGAGGGAAGCGAAACGTACCTCACCCTTGAGGTAATCCTGGAATTTGCTCCAGTCCGGTTCCTTACTGTCAAGAGTAAACGGATTTGTGCCGCTCAACTCATTGTCAGGATTGTAGCGCCAGAGCTGCCAGTAGCCACATTCAACGGCCTTTCTTTCCTCTTCCTGAGCGCGACCCATACCTGCCTTGATACCATGGTTGATACAAGGAGCGTATGCAATCACGAGCGACGGACCGTCGTAAGCCTCAGCTTCGCGGAGGGCCTTGAGGGTTTGGGCATTGTCTGCACCCATTGCGATCTGAGCTACATAAACATAGCCATAAGTTGTAGCCATCAAACCGAGATCTTTCTTACGGATTCTCTTACCTGCAGCGGCAAACTTGGCGATTGCAGCGATCGGGGTAGACTTGGATGACTGGCCACCGGTGTTTGAATAAACCTCTGTGTCAAGCACAAGGATATTCACATTCTTACCGGAAGCGATCACATGGTCGAGACCACCGTAACCTATGTCATAGCTTGCGCCGTCACCACCGATGATCCATTGGCTGCGCTTGGTCAGATAATTCTTAAGCTCGATCACTTTCTTGCAAAGATCGCATCCGCAAGCCTCAGCTTCAGCCACAAACTTCAAGCCGGCCTCACGACTCTTGTCGCCATCTTCCTTGACTTCAAGCCATGCTTTTGCAGCAGCCTTGATGTTGTCGGAACATTCTGTGCACTTTTCAATCTTGTCGCAGAGATCCTCAAGACGGGCACGCATCTTTTCGTATGCCACATGCATACCGAGACCAAACTCACAGAAGTCTTCAAACAGAGAGTTAGCCCAAGCGGGACCATGACCCTTTTCATCCTTGCAGTAAGGAGTGGAAGGCACAGAACCTGAATAGATGGAGCTACATCCTGTGGCATTGGCCACTATTTCATGATCACCATAGAGTTGAGTAATGAGCTTCACGTAGGGAGTCTCACCGCAACCCGAGCAAGCGCCGGAGAACTCGAAGAGCGGAGTGGCAAACTGGCTGTTCTTAACATTTGCACGAACATCCACAAGATCTTGTTTGCTCTTCACCTCGTTAACGCAATAGTCCCAATTCTTCTGCTGGCCGAGCTGGCTTTCCTCATGTTTCATGACAAGAGCTTTCTCACCTTTCTTGCCGGGACATACATCAACGCAGTTGCCGCATCCGAGACAATCGAGCACATCAACTTGCTGCACGAACTTCATGCCGGCCATAGTCTTGCCGATAGCCGGGATAGTGTGGTCTTCGCCAAACGGAGCTTTTGCCATCTCTTCCGGAGTCAAAACAAATGGACGGATTGCAGCGTGAGGACAAACATAAGCACACTTGTTACACTGGATACAGTTTTCGGGCAACCATTCAGGCACGAAAGCAGCGACGCCACGTTTTTCATATCTTGCAGTCTCCTGCGGCCATGTGCCGTCAGCATTATCCTTGAATGCGGAAACTTTCAGAAGGTCGCCGTCCTGTGCATTGATCGGGAATACTATGTTACTGATGAACTCAGGCACATTCTTCTTCTCTTCCTCATCATCCGGAAGATTGGCCCATGCCGGATCAACATCAAGCTTCTTGTATTCGTTACCACGATCTACAGCAGCGTAGTTCATGTTTACAATGTTTTCACCCTTCTTACCGTAACTCTTAACGATGAATTTCTTCATCTGCTCTACAGCAAGGTCTACCGGGATCACCTCGGTGATGCGGAAGAACGCACTTTGGAGGATAGTGTTGGTGCGGTTGCCAAGACCGATTTCTTGAGCGATCTTGGAAGCATCCATATAGTAGACGGTGATATTGTTCTTGGCGAAAAGTTTCTTCACCTTGTTGGGAAGATTCTTGGCAAGCTCCTCACCTTCCCAGATAGTGTTGAGAAGGAAGGTACCGTTTGGTTGCAAACCGCGGCAAACATCATACATCTTGAGATAAGCCTGTACATGGCAAGCCACGAAATTAGGTGTATTCACAAGATAAGTGCTGCGAATGGGTTCGTCTCCGAAACGGAGGTGGGAACATGTGAAACCGCCCGACTTCTTGGAGTCATAGGCAAAATAAGCCTGGCAATATTTATCTGTATTGTCACCGATGATCTTAACAGAGTTCTTGTTGGCTCCTACAGTACCGTCAGCACCCAGACCATAGAATTTAGCCTGGAACATGCCTTTGCCGCCAAGGTTGATTTCCGGAAGAAGCGGAAGTGAAAGATAAGTCACGTCGTCTTCGATTCCGATAGTGAAGTTATCTTTCGGTTCGGGAAGATTAAGATTGTCGAAAACAGAAACGATCTGTGCCGGAGTAGTATCTTTAGAAGCCAGACCATAGCGACCGCCTACGATCAAAGGAGCATTTTCAACACCGAAATAGCAGTCTTTTACATCGAGACAAAGCGGCTCGTTGCTTGCGCCCGGTTCTTTGGTCCTGTCAAGCACAGCGATTCTCTTGGCTGTCTTAGGCACAGCGGCGAGGAAATGCTTTGCTGAGAAAGGACGATAAAGATGAACGCTTACAAGACCTACTTTCTCACCCTTGGCGCGGAGATAGTCGATAGTTTCGCGGATACATTCAGTCACGGAACCCATGGCGATGATAACTCTTTCAGCCTCGGGGTCTCCGTAATAATCAAAGAGACCATAATTACGGCCCGTGATCTTAGAAACCTCCTTCATATAATCTTCCACAATCTGGGGCACTGCCAGATAGTAAGGATTGCTGGCCTCACGGTGCTGGAAGAACACGTCGCCGTTTTCAGCCATACCTCTTGCCACGGGAGCTTCCGGGTTAAGGGCACGGTTGCGGAAATCAGCAAGAGCTTTCTGGTCGATCAGCGGAGCAAGGTCATCCTGGTCGATAGCCTCGATCTTCTGGATCTCATGGCTTGTGCGGAAACCGTCGAAGAAATTGAGGAAAGGCACTCGGCTCTTGATAGTGGAAAGGTGAGCCACTGCTGCAAGATCCATCACCTCCTGCACGCTACCTTCGCAAAGCATTGCGAAACCGGTCTGACGAGTAGACATCACATCCTGATGGTCGCCGAAAATACTCAAGGCGTGAGAAGCCAATGTACGGGCCGAAACATGGAAAACGCAGGGAAGAAGCTCGCCTGCTATCTTATACATGTTAGGAATCATCAGAAGAAGACCCTGGGATGCAGTGAAAGTAGTGGTCAGGGCACCTGCCTGAAGAGAACCGTGGACAGCGCCGGCTGCGCCGCCTTCACTCTGCATTTCTTGCACTGTGACTGTTTCACCAAAAATGTTCTTCCTGCCGGCAGCAGCCCAATCGTCGACATATTCAGCCATGGTGGATGACGGAGTGATCGGATAGATGGCCGCAACCTCCGTGAATGCATAGCTGATATGCGCAGCTGCCTGGTTGCCATCGCAAGTCAGGAATTGCTTTGCTTTGCTCATAGTTAGTTGAAGTTTATTTTTAAGTTATTTAGATATGTCTGATTTTCTGCTATCTGTCTTCCTTTTTAATGCTCCCTGAAACACGTATCTGACTATTTGATGATACTGAAAATAAAATTCGGGAACATAATATACGCAATTTCTGCAAAGATATAAAAAATCATTTATTTAAACCCATAGAAAATTTATATTTTTCGTGTGTTTATGTTTTATAACAATTTATAACACTCGGGGCATCCCCGAAAAGGGGTTAAGAAAGAGGACGGATACGACGTTTCTCCCCTTTCAATTTTCTCCCTTCGGCAGCATTGAGCAACGGCGCCACGGCTCCTTCTCTCACAGCCGCGAGGGAATAATGGTCGAAGACATCTATCTTCCCGATTTCTGAGGGCGCCACCCCACACTCTTTCACGAAAAAGCCAAGTATATCCCCCTTTGAGAGTTTCTCACGTTTTCCTCCGGAAATATATAGAGTCATGAATTTCTGTGACAGGTCAGCCTCCCTTTTTCCGTCAAGCTGCAGGGATCCGTCAGGAGATACAAATTCTTTCAGCTCCTCGTCAGGACCCAGAAGCAGGTATATGTCTCCATCCTTATCTACTCTGGCAGTGCGGCCGTTTCTATGGGTATAGGATTCCGGTGTGAGCGGCTGATGATAATGCACCACCGATTTCACCTTTTCAATATCCAGCCCCCTAGCTGCCAGGTCGGTGGCCACAAGGATCGGTCGCGAACCGTTGTTGAAAAGGGCCACAGCTGTCTCCCTGTCTTTCTGATCAAGGGCTCCATGGTAGAGAACTGCCGCTACTTTCTTCTTCCTTAAAAATTCATAGACCCTTTCGGCACTTTCCCGGTGATTGAGAAAAATAATAGTTTTTTCCAAGGTTTCTTTCCCATCGTTGATGTTATGAAGAAGCGTCAGAAGGCTCTCGAGCTTATCATTGCTGTCGGCTGCCACCGTTCTCACATTCATCCTCCCCCTCACTTCCTCCGAATTTGACGAATAATCTATTGTAACCGGATTATCAAGCTTCAGGAATTCAGGCAATGTATCGGCTCTTGTGGCTGAAGTCAGAATAATGCGGCTCACGTTTTTCATACGTTTCATGAGTTTCTCCATCTCCTCCTCAAAACCGAGTTCGAGAGTCTTGTCAAACTCATCGAGCACCAACATCCTGACCGGAAGCAATTCTAGATTTTTTCTCACGGAATGATCCAGCAGTCGACCCGGAGTCGCCACTACAATATCCGGCACCACCTTAAGGCTATTGACCTCATCCTCCACCTTATGCCCTCCATAGAGGGCTACGACCCGGAAAAGTTTTCCCGCCTCACGCATTACGGAGGCTATCTGAATCACGAGTTCTCTTGACGGGGCTATGACCACACACTGGATCCTACCTGTGGAGGGTTTCATAAGTTTCAAAACCGGCAAAGTAAAAGCCAGGGTCTTCCCGCTCCCGGTAGGCGACAGAAGAATAATGTCGCGGCTCTCTGATGATTTTGCAAGCATCTCCCTCTGTATGTCGTTCAGAGTCTCAATCCCGAGTCGGGTCTTGATTCCTTCAAGTATTTCTTTTTCTTTCATGGCATTTCTATGTTTTTAAGATATCAGCGACCAATCCACTTCTCTGGCAAATCTTAGTTTGAGTTCATGGCGGGTCATAGTGATATCTGGATCGTTTAAGGCTATGGGACTATTAATTTTTTCATTTGGCGAAGGAGCTGCTCCCGGAGAAAGCAATGGTTGGGTGCCTCCCAGCACAACCAGCGCTGCTTCACGGGCTCGCGTAAGAATCTGCCCATCTTTGGCAAGATTCGCCACACGGAGGTTAAAGGGCATGCCACTTTGAAGCGTACCTTCCATATCACCGGGCCCTCGCATTTTCATATCTGCCTCGGAGATGAGGAAACCATCTGTAGTTTCCGCCATTATGGAGAGGCGCTTCTTGGTTTCTGCTCCTGAGGTCTGTTTCCCCATCAGGATGCAGTAGCTCTGTTCTGCTCCACGTCCTACTCTACCTCTCAGCTGATGGAGCTGGGAGAGACCAAAACGTTCGGCATTCTCAATCACCATCACTGTGGCGTTAGGCACATTGACTCCCACCTCTATTACTGTGGTGGCCACCATTATTCTTGCTTCTCCACTTACAAAAAGACTCATCTGACGGTCTTTTTCCTCGGGTTTCATCTGCCCATGCACATAACATACCGGCACCCCGACAAATGTGTCGCATGTGCGCTGATATCCCAGTTCGAGGCTCTTCAGGTCGGTTTTTTCACTATCCTTGATAAGCGGATAGACAATATATACCTGTCGGCCTCTTTTCAGCTGACTGAAAATCAGATTATCCACCTCCACTCTATTGCTATCCCACCTAACCATCGTATTGATAGGAGTCCTGCCCGGAGGCAACTCGTCAATAACGGAAACATCCAGGTCGCCATATACGGTCATTGCTAATGTGCGTGGTATCGGCGTGGCAGTCATAACTAGTACATGTGGAGCAATTTCCCCTTTATTCCACATTCTTGCCCTTTGAGCCACCCCAAAACGATGCTGCTCATCGATCACGACAACTCCCAATTTCTGAAACTGCACTTTATCCTCAAGCAAAGCGTGGGTGCCTATAAGGAGATTCAGTCTTCCATCAAGCAGCGACTCATGGATCTCCCTGCGTGCTTTTTGACGGGTGCTACCCGTCAGAAGGGCAACTTTAAGGCCGATCTGTGTTCCCCATTTACTTATGGTTTCATAATGTTGCGTGGCCAAGATTTCAGTGGGAGCCATAATCGAAGCCTGGAATCCATTGTCGACAGCCATGAGGGCAGTCAGGAAAGCCACCATGGTTTTCCCGGAACCTACATCTCCCTGAAGCAGACGGTTCATCTGACGACCGGTCTTCATATCGGCCCATATTTCTTTTAAAACGCGTTGCTGGGCTCCTGTAAGAGCAAAGGGGAGAAACTTCTGATAAAAGCCGTTGAAATATTCACCGATACGGGTGAGAGTGTGGCCCTTAATTCGGGCTCCCCTCTCCATGGAAAATCGTAGAATATTAAGCTCCACATAATAAAGTTCCTCAAACTTGAATCTCTCGATGGCTTTCTGAAGAAGTTCGGGAGATTTGGGGAAATGCATATTGATCATAGCCTCCCGTAATGGCATTAGATGATATCGGGCAATAATCTCTTGGGGCAAGGTCTCAGGGATTTTTGTAAAACCGGGCAACTTCATTACCTCTTCCACCATCCTACGGATCGTAATGACACTGAACCCTTTCTTTCTCATCGGCTCAGTGATGGTGTAGACGCCCCTGAATCCGGTCGGAGGCTTCTCCGGATTATAGGCTTCCACTTCCGGATGTATCATGGAATAAGCATGGTGGTAAAGCTGCGGTTTCCCGAAGATCACATATTCAGTGGAAGTGTTATAGGCTGAGGAGAAGTATTTCAGATTGTTAAACCAGACGGTTTCCATCAATTTCTTGCCGTCGGAAAAAAGTCCTACAAGGCGTTTCCTAGCTCCTTCCCCTTCTTGGGAGAAACTGATAAACCGGCCCCTGATCTGGAGGGCCGGGAGATCCTCGCCATGTAGATCGCCAATTGAATAAAACCGGCTTCGGTCGATATGACGGAAAGGGAAATAGTAAAGGAGGTCGCGAAAATTCGCGACCCCGATTTCTTTCGTTAGGGTCTTGGCTCGAGCCTCCCCCACCCCTTTGAGGTATTTTATCTCCGTATCGAAAAATTCAGCCATCCTTCCCCATTAAAAAAGTGGCCAAAGCCAGATCTTTCGGATTGGTGATTTTTATATTGTCGTAGTTTCCAGGGAAAATTGCAATAAAGTGTCCTGCCATTTCTGCCACGGTGGCGTCATCGCTATAAGTTTTGCTACCGGCCTTAAGATAGGCTTCCTTTAACAGCGCTGTCTTGAACACCTGGGGAGTCTGCACAATCATATAGCTGTCGCGGTTGACTGCCTCCGTATTATTGTCGTCAAGCTTGACCCGAATCGAGTCTACAACCGGCACAGTGGGAATAGCGGCCCCATACTGTTCCGCAGCTTTCCAGCCTTCAGAGATAATGGAAGGGCTTACCAAGGGGCGCGCACCGTCGTGGATAGCCACCAGGGAATCATTGTTCTGAATGAGCGTCAAGCCGTTTCTCACCGATTCGCTTCGCGTTGAACCTCCGGAGGTAACTTTATGAGGGAAGCGCTGATCTTCCGGAAGTGACGAGAAGAAATCATTCCAAAGGGAGATGAACTCTTCCGGCAAGACAATGACGATCTCAGTGGTCGGATTCTCGTCATGAAAAGCCTTGATGCTCCACCACAAGACAGGACGGCCGCAGAGGTTACGGAATTGCTTCGGAATTCCTCCTCCCATACGGCTACCTGACCCTCCGGCCACTATCACTGCATATCTTTTCCCGCTCAAAACTAAAAACTACAAGCGAAAAATCACATATTCATTCCACCGTCTACCTGTATCACCTGGCCGGTGACATACGCAGACATATCGGAAGCAAGGAATACTGCCACCTCGGCGATATCCTCCGGTTTTCCACCTCTGCGAAGAGGAATTTTCTTCACCCATTCCTCCCTTACATTGTCCGGAAGGGCAGCGGTCATGGCTGTTTCGATAAATCCCGGGGCGATTGCGTTGGCTCTGATGCCACGTGAACCCACTTCCTGCGCTATGCTCTTTGCAAGGGCGATAAGTCCGGCTTTAGAGGCGGCGTAGTTAGACTGACCGGCATTACCATGAACTCCCACAACGGAGGCCATATTTATTATGCTGCCACTTCTCTGGCGCATCATAATCGGCAATACGGCATGGATGAAATTGAAAGCTGATTTCAGATTGACGTTGATAACGGCATCCCACTGTCCTTCAGTCATTCGCATCATAAGACCGTCTTTTGTGATGCCGGCATTGTTGACAAGAATATCGATATGACCGAAATCCTCATGAACCTTCTTCACTACTTCTTCAGTCTGGGCATAGTCAGCTGCATTCGATGCATAACCTACACATTTCACTCCCAGAGCCTTTATCTCATCTTCGGTCTGTTTTCCGTTCTCGTCGATAACAAGGTCGGTGAATGCTATGTCGCAACCTTCAGCTGCAAATCTAAGGGCCAAAGCCTTACCGATACCTCTGGCAGCTCCTGTAATCAGTGCCACCTTTCCTTCTAATAGTGCCATGTTATTATTGTTGTTATTGTTATTGTCTGTTTGATTGGAGTTGTCGGAGAGGATAATGTTGTCACAACCCTTCCGGCTCCATTTATCTGCTAAGCAGACCTTTCTGATATATATTCAATTGGTGGGAAATCTCTCCTGCCGAAACATCAATGTCCATATAGGGTGACTCTCCGTCCCAATCCGGATTATCTTTAAATTCTTCCATAGTTCCATCCCATGGATAAAGTTCAAAATGCAGCACATTATCTTTAATAGAGAGATGAATCCAATCAAAGTCTACCTTATGGATATCCAATGGATCCGGGGTAAAAAAACCGGGGGTGAACCATATATCTTCATAATTCGGGCAAACAAGATCGAAGCTGCATTTCCCCTCCACTATGATGTCGGTGCGATATGTGAATGTCTCAAACTCCACATCTCCTTGCAAGTTTTCCGCAACCCAAGTGATGGGTGCCCATTTCCCTGAGGCTCCGAAATCCTCTTCCCTTGTGAACAAAAAGGTGCAGAAAATATCTCCGGCTGTCATATCTACAAAAATCTCCTTATGGAAATCTTCCGGCACATTCTCAAATTCACATACCATTACATTTTTATTAATGGAAATATGAAGCCATTCATAGTCATACTCCCAAATATTATCGGGCACCTCCGGATAGTAAGTCCCATAAGAAATCCAGGGATAATAGTTTTGACAAACGAGCTCCACAGACCCTTTTCCGGAAATATTGAACTCCACCAAAGCATTCGACGCATAGTTCACGCTTACATCCCCATTAATATTTTTAGTTTTCCATTCCATGGCATCCCAGGCGCCATCTAACGGATCGTCATTATTTTCGCGATCTGTACAAGAAGTCACAAGACCTATTGCCAGACATAAAGTCATGTAGAAATAAATTCTTCTCATAGTGTTTTAGAATTAAGACATTTAAATATATGAATTTATATCTTCACTATGAAACAACCGCAAGAATATCCTCCTCCGAAGACCATTAGCGCAATAAGGTCGCCTTTCTTGAAATCTCCCTTGTGTTGAGAAAGCACCAACGGAGCTGATGCCGAACCCGTGTTGCCCAATTCCTCAATATTGTTTATAAATTCTTCGAGAGGTTTTTCGAGCTGATGAGCCACTTGGGCCACAATTCTTTTGTTTGCCTGATGACAGATAAATTTGGTGATATCCTCTTTTTTAAGTCCGGAATGCTCAAGAGCCTTATTGAGAGCATATATCATATAACGGCAAGCATTAATGAAAACGTCTCGACCGTCGGGCATCGTTATTCCGTCTTCCCCGGGACGCAATTTCACTCCACCCGGACCCTTGCCCACATCTCCAAGTCCCTCGGTGAAAATATCGAGTATCTCGATATCATCATCGCTCTGGCGTTCCTTGCTTACAAAAAATGCCACAGCTGCATCACCCCACAGATGACCGCTCTTAGGGTCCTTTTCATTACTATAATAGGTGTTATGCTCGCTACAAACTATCAACGCTTTGCCGGCTTTGCCCATAGCAAAATATCCTTCGGCGATTTCAAGCCCGTTGATGAAAGAGGAACAAGCGGCTGATGCATAAACCACCTTTGCATGTTTGATGCCATATTTCTGCTGAACTACATGAGCTGCGGTCGCTACACTGTCGTAGACCGAGTAATATGCTCCCACCACCAGGTCGACATCCGTTATAGCGTAGGGAAGCGATTTCAATGCATCTTCCACTGCCGCCAAAGCCATTGTGTCACAGTTCTCGTCGGCATTAGCCTTTGAGCGAGTCTGAATGCCGGTGCGTTGAGTGATCCAGTCGGGGGTAAGACCATTGACCTTCTCAAAATACTCATTTGGAACTCTTCCGGAGGGCACATAATGACCCATTGCGTTTATATACATAGACATGTTTTATTCTGTGCTGGTATTTTCTTTTTCAGGGTCACCCTGGATGCCGTAAAGTATCAGCCGGGTGATATATGTTTTCAATTGCTCCTGAGTCACTCCCTCTTTTGATATATTGTCTCTGACGTATGGCACGTCGAGGCCATGGAGAGTATGGGTGATTACAAGAGAGGCGGCATCTATATCGCGGATATGGAACACTCCTTTTTTCGCGCCCTCTTCAAGCACTTCCTTAAGAAGATGGCTCTCTTTATCGGTGATAAGTTTGCGGGCCCGGTCTACTTTTCTGACGTCTCGGAAGAACCCTGCCTTGAGGCTACCGTTGCGCGACACGATCTCGCTCATGGTTTCGAAACGACAGTCGATATATTTCCGGAGTTTCTCTTCCGGCGAGAGGTCAAGTTCGATAATTTTCTTGAGCCGACCCAGCAATTCGTCAGTCTCCGTGGCGATCACTGCGTTGAAAATGTCCCGTTTGCTCTTGAAATAAGTGTAGATAGTGCGTCTCCCCTTTGCCGAAGCCGAGGCAATATCATTCATGGTGGTGTTTTCCACTCCTTTACGTGCGAACAGTTGTCGCGCCACCTCAATAAACCTCTCTCGGGTTTTCGACACCATTGCTTATGGTTCTCGTTAGTTTATAGTTTTTTTGCTTCAGCAGAAACCTCAGTAATTAATCCTGCAGTGTAGAAATTACTGAGACTCAAAGTCCATTTATCCAAACAACTTCAAGAGGTCTGCACACTTTTTTTAATTCTGAGCAAAATTACTTAATATTTTTGATTTAATAAAAACTTCCATTTTATTTTGGCGAATTAAAAAATTTAAGTAATTTTGCATCACTATATCGCGGGGTGGAGCAGTGGTAGCTCGTTGGGCTCATAACCCAAAGGTCGCAGGTTCGAGTCCTGCCCCCGCCACTAAAAAAAGACGTGACCTCAGGTTGCGTCTTTTTTTGCTCTAAAGAAATAACTCAACATTAAGTTGATAACCAACTCAAATACAGATGCAGGTAGTCTACGAGGATAACCATATAATAGTAGTCAACAAAGCGCCGGGAGAGATTGTGCAGGGAGACAAAACTGGCGACACTCCCCTCTCTGAACTACTGAAGGCATATCTTAAAGAAAAATACAACAAACCGGGAAATGTGTTTTGCGGTGTGGTGCACAGAATCGACCGTCCCGTGGGTGGCCTGGTGGTGTTTGCCAAGACTTCAAAAGCATTGTCGCGTCTCAACAATATGCTTCGTGAAGGAGAGATACATAAAAAATATTGGGCTCTCGTGGAGGGTAAACTGCAAGAAAAAGAGGGAACACTGAAAAACTATCTGAAAAGCGACGGACGTCTCAATAAGACATTCATCTCCTCTCCTGACGATCCGGAAGCTAAGGAATCAATCCTGGAATATAAAACCATATCGGAAGGTGAGAGATATTCATTACTGGAGGTGAAGCTTATCACCGGTAGAAAACATCAGATCAGAGCCCAGCTTTCAGGTATAGGCCATCCTATAAAAGGAGATCTGAAGTATGGAGCAAAACGGAGCAATCCCGACGGAAGCATATCCCTGCTGGCAAAAAAAATAGATTTCTGTCATCCGGTATCAAAAGAGATGATATCACTTGAAGCGCCGACTCCCGAGACTTTTCAGAAATTTCTTTAAATATGGCTGGAATAGCCTTTAAAATTTGAAAAAATCAGGCAATAATTTAGAACTTGCCTCAATAGATTTTTTATCTTCCGGATGAGATAAAACAATCTTATTTAGATGAGCCTTGGGGTGAAAATTATTATAATTTCAATCTTCCGGATCAATTACTATATCTTGTACTCTATCTTGGCCCAAAATTATCGGTTGGAGCGAATGAACCAAAATATAGTCTTGTTGTTATAATTTCAAAGAGTGGCAATAACGCACGCTCTTGGCCATTAAAACAAACAAGATTATGAATTACAATGAAATTATTAACAGCAACAAAGTAGTATTAGTTGAATTCTTTGCATCCTGGTGCCCTCACTGCCAGAGGATGATGCCGGTTGTTGCTGAAGTGAAAGAGAAATTAGGCGACAGAGCTTCTGTATATCAGTTTGACGTGGACAAATACCAGACTCTGACAGAAGAGAATGATGTGGAATCTTATCCTACATTTATAGTCTACAAAGACGGTAAGGAAGTTTGGCGTTCTGCCGGTGAAATGCCGGGCGACGAGCTTTATCGGGAAGTAGCAAGATTCTTCTGAGATAAAAAGAGCTAAGCTCTAACAGATATGTAGCTTTACAATCCGACAATAATTTTATCAATTGGAAAGAGGGTGTGTCGAAATGTTTGACACGCCCTCTTAAAGTTTTTATAAATACGCAGGATGCAAGACGCCGAGGATGAAGACGACCGGAGTTTACTCCTATCATTCAATCCGGATTGATCGAGCCTCGTCCTTCCAGAAGCTTGAAAAGCTGATCGGCGGCAGTCTTGGTCTGTACTTTTTCCACTACATCGGTCACTGTGCCGTCGTGATCGCAAACAAAAGTCGTGCGCACAATACCCATATATTCTTTCCCACACATCTTTTTGAGGCGCCACACTCCCGCCAGTTCGCATAGCTTGAGATCAGTGTCGGCGATAATCGGGAACGGGAGTTCCTGCTTTTCAGCAAATTTTTTATGACTCTCCTCAGAAGCATTGTTCACACCGATAATCTGGTAGCCCATGTTCAGGAATGTCTGATAATTGTCACGCAAAGAGATGGCTTCGGCCGTGCAACCGGATGTGGCGTCTTTGGGATAGAAATAAATTATAAATTTCTTTCCCGGGAAATCATTGAGAGAAATTATACGTCCATCTTGATCCGGGCCGAGGGTCTGGGGGAATTTGTCTCCGATATTCATAATTTGGAATTATTATTTTTTCAAATTTACAAAATTTTGATATTATCTCCAACCCATGCTTCTATTTCAAGACCCTGAGACGGGGCGAGTATGGAAGAGACAGGAAAAATAATTAAATTTGCAAAGTAAAAGGGAAAACAGATGAAAAATATCAGGAATTTCTGCATAATAGCTCATATAGACCATGGAAAGTCGACATTGGCCGACCGATTGCTCGAACGCACGGAGACTGTAGTGGGGAAAGACATGGAAGACCAGGTGCTCGACGACATGGAGTTGGAAAGGGAGCGCGGCATCACCATTAAGAGCCATGCCATCCAAATGGACTATGAACTTGACGGTGAGAAATATGCCCTTAACCTTATTGATACACCGGGACACGTGGATTTCTCTTATGAAGTGTCCCGGTCCATTGCAGCCTGTGAGGGAGCCCTCCTGATCGTCGATGCCTCGCAAGGTATCCAGGCCCAGACTATCTCTAATCTTTATATGGCCATTGACAATGACCTGGAGATTATCCCGGTGATAAATAAATGTGACCTTGAGAGCGCCAAACCCGAGGAAGTGGAGGATCAGATAGTAGACCTTCTGGGATGCGATCGCGATGAGATTATACGTGCAAGCGGTAAAACCGGGATGGGCGTGGATGAAATTCTAAAGGCAATCGTGGAGAGAGTGCCCGCTCCGAAAGGCGACCCAAACGCTCCGTTGCAGGCTTTGGTGTTCGACTCTGTGTTCAATCCTTTCCGTGGAATCATTGCTTATTTCAAGATAGAAAATGGCAGTATAAAAACCGGAGAACTGGTGAAATTCTTCTCAAACGACAAGGAGTATCATGCCGATGAAATCGGTGTGTTGCGTCTGAACATGGAACCGAGAAAGGAACTTTCAGCCGGCAATGTAGGATATATAATCTCCGGCATTAAGAGCTCAAAGGAAGTAAAGGTTGGAGATACCATCACATCGGTGGAAAACCCTTGTAAGAACCCGATCGAGGGATTTGAAGAGGTGAAACCGATGGTGTTTGCCGGTGTATATCCGATCGATGCTGAGGATTTCGAGAACCTCCGGGCGTCGCTTGAAAAACTTCAGCTCAACGATGCTTCACTCACTTTCCAACCGGAATCATCGGCCGCTCTCGGATTCGGGTTCAGATGCGGATTCCTGGGTCTGCTCCACATGGAGATAATCCAGGAGAGGCTCGGTCGTGAATTTGATATGGATGTTATCACCACAGTCCCCAATGTATCTTATAAGGTATACGACAAAAAAGGGGGTGTCACGGAAGTTCATAATCCGTCGGGACTTCCGGAAGCAAATTATATCGACCATATCGAGGAACCTTATATAAGAGCAACCATTATAACTCAGGCCGATTATATCGGACCCATCATGACCCTTTGCCTGAGCAAACGTGGTGAACTGGTGAAGCAGGAATATATCTCCGGCAATCGTATGGAGATGACCTTTGATATGCCGCTTGGAGAGATCGTGATTGATTTCTACGATAAATTAAAAAGCATCTCAAAAGGCTATGCCTCTTTCGATTATCATATAAGTGATTTCCGGGAGTCGAAACTTGTAAAACTTGACATACTTCTAAACGGAGAGAGCGTCGACGCCCTTTCAACGCTGACACATGCCGATAATGCCGTGAAATTCGGGCGCAGGATGTGTGAGAAATTGAAGGAACTTATCCCGCGTCAGCAGTTCGACATAGCTATTCAGGCTGCTATCGGAGCGAAGATCATCGCAAGGGAGACTGTCAGACAGGTAAGGAAGGATGTGACTGCCAAATGTTATGGAGGCGACATAACCCGTAAGCGGAAACTCCTTGAGAAACAGAAACAGGGAAAGAAGCGGATGAAGCAGATCGGTACGGTCGAAGTGCCGCAGAAGGCATTCCTGGCAGTATTGAAATTGGATTAAGACTCTTCCGATTCCCTCTACGGATACTAACGTGGAACCCTTTCAAAGGGTGATGGAGCATTCCGGATTTTAGTATTTTAATGAAAAAAAGTCGCTTTAATTTTCATTAAAAGAAAATTTGTTTAACTTTGCAATGAATTGAATGGGGGCAATGTGCCTCACTAACTAAGCCATAAAAACTAACTAACTAACTTTTAGAAAGATATGAATCTATTGCTGGAGATAGGCAATGGCGCATTATCCATTACGGCGATACTTACCGGACTTGGACTCGTGTTTGCGGCATTGCTGATCGCGAGGTTAATATCGCCCCGCTCTTTCTCAGTCTGGAAATCGGAAGCTTACGAGTGTGGTGTTCCTACCCGTGGCGAATCCATGATTCAATTCAAAGCCGGATATTACATATTCGCCATCCTATTCCTTATATTTGATGTAGAAACAGTGTTCCTGTATCCTTGGTCGGTGGTAATGAAAGGCCTTGGTCCGCAGGGACTTCTTTGTATCGGCATATTTATGTTCATCCTCATATTAGGTCTGGCCTACGCCTGGAAGAAAGGAGCTTTGAAATGGACGTGAAAATCAAGGGAATGAAGCATGAAGACTTCAAAGACAATGAATATATCGATAAACTTGTCGAGGAGTTGAATGCTACAGGCGCCAGCGTGATGGTGGGGAAATTCGATCAGTTGATTAACTGGGGACTCTCCAACTCATTATGGCCTCTCTGTTTTGGCACAAGCTGTTGCGCCATAGAGTTCATGAGTCTCGGAGCGGCTCGATATGATATGGCACGCTTCGGTTTTGAAGTCGCACGCAACTCTCCGCGTCAGGCCGACTATATTATGGTGCAAGGCACTATAGTTCATAAAATGGCACCGGTGTTGAGGAGGCTTTACGAGCAGCTTGCCGAACCGAAATACGTGATCGCTTGTGGCGGTTGTGCTGTTTCAGGCGGACCATTCAAGAACTCTTATTGCGTTGTTACCGGCGTGGAGCAGATACTCCCCGTAGATGTTTTTATACCCGGATGTCCGCCAAGACCGGAAGCTATGTTCTACGGACTCATGCAGCTTCAGAGAAAAATAAAGGTGCAGAAATTCTTCGGAGGTGTCAACCGTAAGGAAAAAATCCAGGAATTCTTCAAGGAGCATCCTGAAGAGGAGGGAAGAATAGGATTATAAGCTATCATATTTGGCGATTGAAACTATACTCTTAAACTAACTTTCAACTTTCCATAAAGTGAGCGATATAAAAGAAAAAATACTTGAGATATATCCTGCGGCCCAATTCAGTGAAGGGGAAACCCTGATGGTGACTGTGGCCGAGGAGAAAGACTGGCATCCTTTTGCCAAGGCTTTGAAAGAAACCTTACAGTTTGATGTGCTGACTGCAGTTGTAGGCATGGACTGGGTGGAGAGCCTTGGAGTGATATATTATCTCACATCAACTTCAAGAGACTGGGAAGTCATTTCGGTGAAAGTATCGGTCAATGACCGTGAGAACCCGATGATCCATACAGTAAGCGATCTTTGGAAAGTTGCCAATTTCCAGGAAAGGGAGGTTTATGATTTCTACGGTATTAAATTCATTAACCATCCCGACATGCGCAGGTTCTTCCTCCGTAATGACTGGAAAGGTCACCCTCTCCGCAAAGATTATGATGCAAATCCGGAACTCAATCCGATCCCCAAAGAGGAGGAAAAAAATGAGGATGACACCGTTAGCTATGTAGAGGATGAAAATGGCAAGGTGAAAAAAGTGCCCGGTAAAGTCTTCGAAGAAGATGAATATGTGGTAAATATCGGCCCGCAACACCCTTCGACCCACGGAGTTATGCGTTTCCGTGCTTCTGTTGACGGAGAAACTGTAAAAAAGGTTGATGTAGTATCAGGCTATATCCACAGAGGCATAGAAAAGCTTAGTGAAAATCTCACATATCCCCAGATATTGCATTTCACAGACAGAATGGACTATATGTCGGCTCATCAGAATCGGCACTGTCTCTGTATGTGTATCGAGAAAGCTATGGGAGTGGAGGTGCCGAGACGTGCCCAGGTGATACGCACTATGATGGATGAGTTGATGAGAATCTCAAGCCATCTGCTTTCATTCGGATGTACCGCAATGGACCTTGGAGCTACCACAGCATTCTTCTACGGGTTTAGGGAACGCGAAATGGTATTAGACATTTTCGAGAAAACCTGCGGTGCCCGTATGTCTATGAACTATAATGTGATAGGTGGAGTAATTGCCGATCTGCATCCTGATTTCCAAAAGGATGTCAAGGAACTGATCCGCATTATGCCCGACAGGCTCAAGGAATATCATAAAGTATTCAGCAATAACCTTATAGCAAAAAACCGACTGAAAAAGGTTGGACATCTTTCTAAGGAGGATGCCATAAATTATGCTATTACAGGTCCGAGCGGAAGAGGCAGCAACTGGAGCTGCGACTGTCGCAAAAAACATCCCTACGCAGTGTATTCGGAAGTGGAATTCGATGAGGTGCTTGAAACCGGATGCGATTCCTACGCCCGTTATATGGTGAGGATGAAAGAGATAGAACAAAGTTGCAGGATTCTTGAGCAACTTGTAGATAATATCCCCGAAGGAGATATACGGGCTCAGATTCCAAAGATTATTAAACTTCCGGCCGGAAATTGGTATCAGCAAGTTGAGGCAAGCAGGGGCACATTCGGGGTTTATATCGAATCAACCGGCGACAAGACACCTTTCAGAGTGCACTTCCAGAGTCCGTGCTTCAATCTTGTGGGAGTGATGAATCTGACATGCACTGGCTATATGATAGCCGACTTGATCACTATCGGAGCTGCCCTTGACTTCGTAATCCCCGATATTGACAGGTAATCATAATGTAAGAGACTGCAAGACAAGGAGACTCGCTTATATTTTGCAAAAACATAAAGGGCAATTGTGGATCAGGGAACAGGGGTGAATGTTAAGAAAAGACATAGAATTAAGATAAACGGAAAGGTAGGTTAACAAAGAGATAACCATGACATCAACGTATAATTTTGGTATTTGGACCGCAGATTTCAACAACTGGCTGTTGAGCTTTTTGCCCGACTGGCTGGCTGTAATCATAGAATGTGTGATAATTGCGGTGCTGATTTTGCTCACCTATACGGTGTTGGCTCTATTCTACATACTCTATGAACGCAAGCTTTGTGCATGGTTCCAATGCCGCCTTGGCCCGATGCGTGTGGGTAAATGGGGTGTCCTGCAGGTGTTTGCGGATATGTTCAAGATTTTGGTTAAGGAACTTATTTGTCTTAAAGACACGGATCGTTTCCTTTTCAAATTGGCTCCCTACCTTGTGATCACTTCTTCAGTAGTGATGCTTGCATGCCTCCCCTGGGGACGCGGATTGCAGATAATCGACTATAACATAGGTATATTCTTTATCCTTGCGGTATCATCCGTAGGTGTTTTGGGTATTCTTTTGGCCGGTTGGTCGTCCAACAACAAATATACTCTTATCGGTGCTATGCGAAGCGGTGCCCAGATGGTGAGCTACGAGATTTCTTTAGGTCTTGCCATCATGACAATCGTGGTTTTTGCTGGCACAATGGACATAAATGAACTCGTGTGGCAGCAGGACAAGGCTTGGTTCCTTTTCCGTGGCCATATTCCGGCAATCATCGCTTTCCTGATTTATATTGTCGCAGCAACTGCCGAGACCAACCGCGGACCGTTCGACT
The DNA here is from genome assembly GCA_022509205.1 of Muribaculaceae bacterium. Lineage (GTDB taxonomy): Bacteria > Bacteroidota > Bacteroidia > Bacteroidales > Muribaculaceae > Lepagella. The sequence goes on from JAFLTR010000006.1 coordinate 61,165, forward strand.
TGCCGGAGGCAGAACACGAATTGACTGCCGGTTACCACACTGAATATTCAGGTATACATTTCGGTTTCTTCTATCTTGCCGAATATCTGAATCTCTTCATTGTGTCCGGTATTGCATCACTGATGTTCCTGGGAGGTTGGATGCCGCTGCATGTTCCGGGTTGGGACGGGTTCAACCATGCCATGAATGTAATACCCTCGATTGTGTGGTTTGTATTGAAGAGTTTCTTTGTATCTTACCTCATAATCTGGTTTAAATGGACATTCCCGCGCGTGAGAATCGACCAGATGCTGTCATTCGAATGGAAATATCTGATGCCACTTTCCTTGCTGAATCTTATTTTCATGGCTATATTTGTAGCTTTAGGATGGCATTTCTAAGCAGTCGGGAAGTAGCGATGAAGTAAACAGAAATTGGGAAATTGGAATTAATATCTGATTTTAGAGATCAGGGAAAGAGTTACTGAAAACGAATAACGAACAACATACAATATGAGCGCCAACGTAGGAAAAGTTACCCAGGTGATAGGGCCTGTAATCGACGTTTCTTTTGAGGGGAAAAGCAATGTGCCCCCCATTTATAATGCCTTAAGGGTGAAACGTGATAATGGCGAGGAGCTTATTCTGGAAGTAGAACAGCATATCGGAGAAGACACTGTTAGATGTGTAGCCATGGAGAGCACCGATGGTCTTCGTCGCGGAGTTGAGGTGGAAGACCTCGGACGACCCATCGCTGTGCCGACGGGTAACCAGGTTAAGGGTCGACTGCTGAATGTGGTGGGCGAACCGATCGACCATCTTGCAGAACTTAACCGCGACAAATTGCGTCCGATCCATCAGCCGGCACCCGGATTTGAAGACCTCGCTATCTCTACGGAAGTGCTTTTTACCGGTATTAAGGTGATCGACCTTCTGGAACCCTATTCAAAGGGTGGTAAGATTGGTCTCTTCGGTGGTGCCGGTGTAGGCAAGACAGTGCTCATTATGGAGCTTATTAACAATATCGCCAAAGGTCACAACGGTTTCTCCGTGTTCACAGGTGTGGGAGAACGTACCAGGGAAGGTAACGACCTTCTCAGGGAGATGATCGAAAGCGGTGTAATGAAATATGGCGACAAGTTCAAAGAGGGAATGGAAAAAGGGGAATGGAACCTTCAGGATGTAGACATGAAGGAGGTGAACAATTCCCAGGCTACTCTGGTGTTCGGCCAGATGAACGAGCCCCCGGGTGCACGTCTTCGTGTGGCACTTTCCGGACTTACCGTGGCAGAACAGTTCCGTGACGGTGATGGCGGCGGTCAGGATATCCTTCTCTTCATCGACAATATTTTCCGTTTCACTCAGGCAGGTTCTGAGGTATCCGCGCTTCTTGGCCGTATGCCCTCTGCAGTAGGTTATCAACCGACACTTGCTTCTGAAATGGGTATGCTCCAGGAGCGAATCACCTCAACCAAGCAGGGTTCCATCACTTCTGTGCAGGCAATATATGTGCCGGCTGACGACTTGACCGACCCCGCTCCCGCCACTACCTTCAACTTCCTGGATGCAACCACGGTATTGAGCCGTAAGATTGCCGAGCTCGGTATTTATCCGGCTGTAGACCCGCTTGATTCAACATCCCGAATCCTTGACCCCAATATCATCGGCGAAGACCATTACAATACGGCTCAGGCTGTTAAACAGTTGCTACAGAAATACAACGAGCTACAGGATATTATCGCAATCCTTGGTGTGGATGAACTTTCTGATGCCGACAAACTTGTTGTGGCACGCGCCAGAAGAGCTCAGAGATTCCTGTCGCAACCTTTCCATGTGGCTGAACAATTTACCGGTCTGCCCGGCGTCATGGTGCCTCTCGCAGAAACTATCCGCGGATTCAAGATGATTCTTTCCGGAGAAGTGGATGAGTATCCGGAACAGGCATTCCTGAATGTCGGCACAATCGACGAAGCTATCGCCAAGGGTAAGAAGATGCTCGCGGAAGTAAATTAAAAAATCGGCAAAAATGAAACTTGAGATCATATCCACCAACGAGATAATGTTTAGCGGCGAAGTGGAATCCGTGACACTGCCGGGCGTTGCCGGTAAATTCACGGTGCTCAAGAATCACGCCTCATTGATTTCGGTGTTGAAACCCGGCGAGGTGAAATACAGCAATGGAGGACTGGAAACCCGTATCGATATTAAGGGCGGCATCGCTGATATCGATATGAACAAGATTGCAGTCTGTGTATATTAAGACAACAACCCCAAACTGACCGACTGAATGAAGAATAAATCCTTTATACTGATTTTCATGGCATTGGCTACGCTGCTGATGCCGGTAAGGTCTTACGCATCCTCGGGAAGCGAAAGCGGGGAGGTAAACGTGAAGGAGATAATCTTCCATCACCTTGGCGATGGCTACGGTTGGGAGGTGCCATTCAGTCATGTTTACAGGATCCCGCTCCCTGTGATTGTGAGGGCAGAAGATGGGAAATGGATATGTTTCTCTTCGGCAAGACTTCAGGAAGTGGTTAGAATCACTAATGAGGAGACAGGTGAAGAGGAGCTTGTGGCAGAGCCGAGGATTGTCAACATAGAGAAGGATGGCAAGCATTATCAGTTTATCCTGGCTCACGTAAGCAAACATAAAAACAAGGTGGTGCAGATCTTCCCCCTGACACCTCAAGAGGAGGAAGAGGTGAAGGCAGCCGCAAAGAACAATCCCGAGATTCAAGGGAATGTGGAAGAGGCAGAAGCCATTATCGGAGGTTATGCAGGTTTTGAAGAGCACTACTATCGCGAATATAAACCCCACGATATTTCAATCACCAAGAATGTATTGGCACTGCTTATCGCAGCCGTGATTGTGACAGCTCTGGTGATGTCGGTGGTATGGTTCTATTATCGCAAAGGAATGAAAGCCCCTCGCAAAGGTGTGGGATTCATGGAGATGCTTATAGATTTCATCTACACTGGTGTAATCAAGTCGACACTCCACGACAGGGCAAGGAAATATGCACCATTCCTGCTTACATGTTTCTTCTTTATCCTGGTTATGAACCTTGTCGGACTTATCGTTATATTCCCCGGTGGAGCTAACCTTACAGGTAACATAGCCGTGACATTGGTGCTTGCGGTGCTTGTATTCATCATCACCAACGTGATGGGTTCGAAACACTATTGGAAAGAAATTTTCTGGCCTGATGTGCCCATCTTCCTGAAGTTCCCGATTCCTATCATGCAGTTTATCGAGATTTTCGGTATCTTCACCAAGCCGGCAGCACTATGTGTACGTCTTTTCGCAAACATGATGGGCGGCCACATGATCGTGATAACTCTGACACTGTTGATTTTCATATTCGCTGCCTTCGGAGCCATAGCAGCCGGCGGATCGGTTTTCATATCTGTTCTTTTCTCAATTTTCATGCTGTTGCTTGATGTATTGGTAAGCTTTATCCAGGCTTATGTGTTCACCCTTCTGGCTACAATCTTTATTTCAATGAGCACAGACAAAGGCCACGGACATGATTCAGCCCATAATGAGAATGAAACTCAAACGGAATCCGAAACCACAGAACCCAAACCGGAGACTCCGGCAATTGGTAATCCGTCGGAGGCCACAGCATGAGTAATATCTTTTGAGTATAAGCCAACGAAAAAATAATATTAAAAACAGAAATTATAAACAACTAAAAACCAAATATTATGTTATCAATGATTTTAGCAGCAGACACAGCACTTGGAGCACTTGGAGCAGCCCTTGGAGCAGGTATAGCAGCCATCGGTGCAGGTATCGGTATCGGTAACATCGGTAGCAGCGCAATGGAAGCAATTGCAAGGCAACCGGAAGTAGCCGGCGACATTCGTTCAAACATGATCGTGATCGCCGCCCTTATCGAAGGTGTGGCTCTTTTCGCTGTAATCGTTTCAGCATTGGCACTCTTTATTTAATTGCCTCCGATTGCATCAAGAATTCAAGATTAATCTCAAATTAGATTAGTCAGTCACAAATTGATTAATCAGGGTTAATCGAGAGGATTATTACGAATTTAGATCAAAATTAAAGCAGAGAAGCATGGAACTATTCACTCCTGATTTCGGGCTAATCTTTTGGATGTTTATAGCCTTCATCATTTTGTTTGTGGTGCTGGCTATATGGGGGTGGCCTGTGATATTGAAAAATATGGACGAACGGGCCGATACCATCGATAAGGGAGTGGAATATGCCCGGGAGGCAAAATCCCAGCTTGACAATGCGAAGGCCGAGGCTCAGAAATATATGGACCAGACACAGCAGCAACAGGCTGAGATGCTACGTGAAGCTGCCAGAATGAAAACACAACTTATCGAAGAGGCCAGAAAGGAAGCTTCCGATGAAGCCAAGAAAGTGATGGATGCCGCCAAAGTGGCTATCGAACAGCAACGTAAAGAGGCTGAACTTCAATTCCGTAATGAAGTAAGCAAGTTCTCCCTCGATATTGCCGAGAAGATGGTGAGAGGGAATCTCTCAGACGACAAGAGCCATCATGAGCTGGTAGACAAGATGCTTGACGAAATAAAGAGCAACTGATGGACAACGGCCTGATACCACGTAGATATGCCAAGGCACTCTATAAGTTTGCCTTGGAAAAGGGAGAGACTCAAAAGATCTATGAGCTGTCAAAACGTGTGATTGATGCGTTTAAAAGCAATCCCGACCTTCAAAAAGTGCTCTCCAATCCTTTCATCGCCAATGATGACAAGGAGAAGCTTCTGATGGCTGCAGCCGGTGAAAACGATGAGATTTTCCGTCAGTTTGTGCTTCTTATACTCCACCAAAGGAGAGTGGAGTATGCTCAGGCAATGATGCTTGCCTATCGCGATATCTTCCGTAAGGAGCATCATATCTCCCAGGCAAAGATCACTACGGCTGTAAAGCTCGATGAAGAGAGAATGAAAAAGCTTCGTCGACTTGTCACAGATGCCTTCAAGGATTCCAAACTCGAATTCTCAGAGGAAGTAGACCCCTCGCTAATCGGCGGATTTAAAATAGATGTGGATTCTGTAAGAATGGATGCCTCATTGAGCAATGAACTTGAACAACTACGTCAAACCCTTTTAAGTTAAGATAAGAGATGCTAAATCCCAGTGAAATATCTGATATATTAAAGAAACAGCTTGAGAATGTGTCCTCAAAGGCAAAGTTCGAAGAAGTGGGAACTGTGCTTGAGGTGGGCGATGGGGTTGCCCAT
>JAFLTR010000060.1 GCA_022509205.1 Muribaculaceae bacterium
CGGGATTTGCAGAGGCACTGAATGTGAGGCTCTGCACAATCACCTCATCGTCTCTCTCCACTCCGAGCATCACGAGTCCGAGATGCAGGGCAGCTGTGCCGGAAGAGAGCGCACAAATACGTTTGTGGCTCCCTTCAGGCAGCAGGAAGTTTTCCAGGTCTTTCTCAAAACCGTCGACATTGGGGCCGAGAGGCACCACCCAGTTGTCGCGGAATGCCCTGTCGATAAATTCTTGCTCGCGGCCTCCCATCTTGCAGAGGCGAAGAAGCACCCTCTCTTCCAATTCCTAATTTCTAATTACGGATTACTAATCAGTATTACTCCTCTTCTTTCATGTTGTGGAAGACATTCTGCACGTCTTCATCGTCTTCGAATTTCTCAAGGAGCTTCTCAATAGCCTCACGCTGTTCGGGGGTCACCTCTTTATAATCATTGGGGATACGCTCGAATTCTGCAGAGATTATCTCAAGGCCTGAATCTTCAAGGAATTTCTGGAGGTTGGCAAATTGGTCGAAAGCACCATAGATTACCCATTCCTCTTCATCGGGTTCGAATTCCCCCTCGAAATCCATAAGGTTCAATTCCAGTTCATCCCGGTCTACGCCTTCGTTGGGTTTCACATGGAATACACTCTTATGGTCGAAAAGGAAAGAGAGGGAACCGGAAGTGCCGAGAGAGCCGCCATGCTTGTTGAAGTAGCTTCTCACATTTGCCACTGTGCGCTGGTTGTTATCGGTAGCGGTTTCCACCACGATTGCGATTCCGTGGGGGCCGTAACCTTCGTAAACTATTTCCTTGTAATCGCTTGCGTCTTTTTCGGTGGCTTTCTTGATAGCTCTTTCCACAGTGTCTTTAGGCATATTTGCAGCCTTGGCATTCTGCATGAGCACACGTAGACGAGGATTCATGTCGGGGTCCGGACCTCCGGATTTTGCCGCCATGGTGATTTCCTTGCCGATGCGTGTGAAAGTGCGGCTCATGTTGCCCCATCTTTTCAGTTTTCTTGCTTTGCGATATTCAAACGCTCTTCCCATATTATAGTAGTTAGTGTTTTTATTGTCGTTAGGGTAGTGGAAGTTTTTTCAACTTCAGTGCAAAATTACAAATAATCAATGTAAAGGAACAAAAAGGAAATGAAATTTATAAAAAATAAAGCCACACGGGGAATTCCGTATGGCTTTAAAAGGGATTTTTCAATAAGTTTACTTACCGTTGGCCTGAGCTTTGAGGGCATCCTTGAATTCTTTGAATTTAGGAGCGAAAGCCTTGATAGCCTCGTTGTCGGGATATTTCTTCATGGCATGATGGAGCAGACGCACACCGCAAACGAGCTCTTTTGCATGTTTCTCAGTGATATTGCCTACGGCCACTGCTTTTTCTACGAGTTCTTTGAGGTCATGATGACCGCCGAAATTGAAGTTGAATACATCCTTCACTTTGTTGTCAACCACTTCAGCAACCTGGAAATGGTAAGACTTTTTTTCTTTATCTTGACACATAATAGTTTGCTTTAGAGGGTTGATTATTTAGTTTCGCAGTTGCAGAATTCAGCGCGAAGAGCGTGCTTGAAGTCTTCTAATGCCGGCCAGATGCTCTGGAAAATGGGGTTACCCGGATATTTCTTGAGCACGTGGTGGAGCAGACGGAGACCGCAAACGAGCTCCTTAGCGTGTTTTTCTGTCATTGTGCCTTTAGCCACAACATCTTCCACCATTTTCTTGAGATCGTGGTGGCCACCGAAGTTAAAGCCGAAAACGTCTTTAATCTTGTTTTCCTCCACTTCAGTTACATGGAAATGGTAGGAATGTTTTCTTTTGCAACAGCAGTTCTTTTCCATAATTGTAAATTTTTGTTTGTTTTACTTATATAACCACTGAAGTTGAAAAAAGTTTTTGTAAAGATGAAGATTTTTATCCTTTAGCTACATCCTCTTTGAATGTGTTGGCGGGCTTGAATGCCGGGATCTTGTGCTCGGGAATACGGATGGCTGTGTTTTGGGAGATGTTGCGGGCTGTTTTCTCAGCACGGGTCTTCACGATGAAAGAGCCGAATCCACGCAAATAAACGTTTTCACCATGAGATAGAGAATCCTTCACAACTTCCATGAATTTCTCCACCACTTCGAGAACCGAATTCTTGTCCATTCCGGTAGTTCTCGCGATTTCTGTACAAACTTCTGCTTTTGTCATAGTATTTTTTTGTATTTAAGATTATTTTACAAATAGCCGTTGAATCTGTTTGATGAAACAAAATTAGTGAATTTTATGATAATGCTACAATTTAAAAGGTATAAAGCTTTAACTTTTTTTATTTTTATGCTTTATTTTGATGTTTTAGAAGTGTTTTTTGCCTTTTGACGCTCTGTTTTCCCATCTGTGGCTCCCTTTTTCACGGATTTCTTACTTTCCGCGCCTTGTGATTCCATAAGTTTTTTTGCCCCATCAAACGTAAGATCGTCGGGTTTGGTTCCTTTCGGTATCTTATAGTTCACGGCTTTCTTTGCCCCGGCCGGTTTATAGGCAAGATAAGGTCCGAACCGGCCGTTCAGCACCTCCAGACCCGGCATTTCGGGGAAGGACTTGATCAACTTGTTGGCATCCGCCTCCTGCTTTTGGTGTATCAGCTCTTCTGCCTCCTCAAGTGAGATGGTGAGGGGATCGAGATCTTTGGGGATGGAGACAAACAGAGATCCGAATTTTACGTAGGGTCCGAATCTTCCTGTAGCCGCATTGACAGGTTGGCCATCGATTTCTCCTATCAGGCGTGGCAAATCAAACAATTTCAAAGCCTCTTCCAATGTAATGGTGGCGATGCTTTGCCCGGTCCGGAGGCTTGCAAATAGCGGTTTTTCCTCGGATGCCGTGTCGCCTACCTGTACCACCGGCCCAAACCTTCCTATCTTTACAAATACCCGTTTGCCGCTGGCCGGATGGTAGCCGAGCAAGCGTTCTCCCACTTTGTGCTCACCTCTTTTAGCATTTATACTTTCGATGCCGGGGTGAAATCCATCGTAGAAATCAGAAATTTCTTTCTGCCATCCAAGTTTACCCTCTGCGATATCATCAAATTTCTCCTCTACCTTTGCCGTGAAGTTGTAATCGAGGATATCCGGGAATTCAGCTGTGAGGAAATCGTTTACAACCATTCCGACATCCGTTGGCACAAGTTTCCCTTTGTCGCTGCCCGTTGTTTCGGTCTGTACTTTTTCAGATATTACTCCTTTCCTGAGGGTTATCACTTCATAATCGCGCTTTACTCCTTCGGTTTCTCCTCGTCTCACATAATCGCGGGCCTGAATTGTGGAGATGGTGGGGGAATATGTGGAGGGTCGCCCTATACCGAGTTCTTCCATTTTTTTCACCAGGGCTCCCTCTGTGTATCTCGACGGGGGCTGGGTGAATCTTTGGGTGGCTGTTATCTCGTCGGCGGTGAGGTATTCTCCAACGGTGAGTTCCGGAAGTTCGATGAATTCCTGCTGTAAGGAATTTTCGGTGCGATACACTTTCAGGAATCCATTGAAAGTGACCACTTCTCCCTCAGCTTTCAGTGAAGGAACGTCCTGATTGACTCCCTCTTTGGTTTGCTTACCTCCGATAATATTGATAACCGCAGTGGTTTTCTGGATTTGTGCATCCTCCATCTGGGAGGCAACAGTTCGCCTCCAAATAAGGTCGTAGAGTTTCTTTTCCTCTGCCGTTCCTTCGATTGTGGTGTCAGTGACATAAGTAGGCCGGATAGCCTCATGAGCCTCTTGCGCTCCTTTGCTATGAGTGTGATAATGTCTCACTTTAAGATAGCCGGCACCAAGATTTTCCTCTATATAATTTTTTATAGTGCCCAAGGCAAGGTCTGAAAGATTGGTTGAGTCGGTTCTCATATAGGTAATCTTTCCAGCTTCATACAGCCTTTGGGCGATACTCATTGTTCTGCTGACGGAGAAACCGAGTTTGCGAGCCGCTTCCTGTTGGAGAGTGGAAGTGGTGAAAGGAGGGAAAGGGGAACGCAGGTGGGGCTTCACCGTGACATCCGCCACTTTGAATTGAGCCTCTTTGCACACCCGAAGGTAATTCAGAGCCTCTGCCCTGTCGGATAATTTTTCAGGCAGCTCAGCCTTGAAACTTTCTCCTTGTGAGGTGCTCAAGAGAGCTGTGACTCTGTAGAGAGTTTCCACCTGGAAATTCCGTATCTCTTTTTCACGTTCGCAAATTAACCTGACAGCGACACTCTGCACTCTTCCTGCCGAAAGCGACGGTTTTATCTTTCGCCAGAGCACCGGACTGAGTTCAAAACCCACGATCCTGTCGAGAATCCTGCGGGCCTGCTGTGCATTGACACGGTTGATGTCGATATGCCGCGGATGGGCGATGGCATTCTGAATGGCCGGCTTGGTTATTTCATGGAAAACAATCCGGTTGGTTGTAAGAGGATCCAAGCCGAGCACCTCTGCGAGATGCCATGCAATAGCCTCCCCCTCCCGGTCTTCATCGGAAGCGAGCCATATCGTCTCGGCTGTCTTGGCAGCCTGTCGCAGTTTCTTCACCTGCTCTTTCTTATCTTCCGGTATTTCGTAGTCGGGTTTGAAATCGTTGTCTATATCAATGCTGATGCCATGTTTACGCAGGTCGCGTATGTGACCGTAGCTTGACATGACAGTGTAGTCCTTACCGAGAAATTTCTCTATGGTCTTGGCCTTGGCCGGAGATTCCACAATCACCAGGTTTTTCATTTCTAAGTGCTTTTGCGGTTGAACAGTGGCAAAATTAACACTTTTTTTTGGTTACTTACAATTTCATTTTGCCCAGATATTGATTTTCATTAATTTTGTAGTATCTAAGCGGAGTGTGCCTTAAATGCAAAACCGGTGTCACTCCGCCTATAAAAACATCAAAAAGGTTATAAATGACAGAAGATTTGGAATACCGTAACGAGGAACAGGAAAACAACTACGGAGCAGAAAATATCCAGGTGCTTGAAGGGCTTGAGGCCGTAAGAAAGCGTCCTGCAATGTATATCGGCGATATCTCCGGCAGGGGGCTCCATCATCTTGTTTATGAGGTGGTGGATAATTCTATCGATGAGGCTTTGGCAGGATTTGCCGACCAGGTAGATGTGACCATTCAGGAAGACAACTCTATAAAGGTGGTAGACAATGGTCGTGGCATTCCGGTGGATATGCACGAGAAGATGAATAAGTCGGCCCTTGAAGTGGTTTTGACTGTGCTCCATGCGGGCGGTAAATTCGATAAGGGCACATACAAGGTGTCCGGTGGTCTTCACGGTGTGGGAGTAAGCTGCGTCAATGCTCTCAGCGATTATCTGTGTGCCGAGATCCACCGCGACGGAAAAATCCATCGCCAGCAGTATGCCTATGGAAAACCCACCACTGAAGTTGAAGTGATCGGAGAAAGCGACCACACCGGCACTACGGTGATTTTCCATCCGGATGCTTCGATATTTACTGAAACAATCTATGATTATGAGACTCTGGCCAACCGTCTGCGCGACCTCTCCTATCTGAATGCCGGAATCACATTAACCCTGACCGACCTTCGCGAGATGGATGAGGAGGGCAACTACAGAAAGGAAGTCTTCAAAAGCCGGGAAGGCCTCAAGGAATTCGTGAAATATATCGACCAAGGAAAGCAACCGCTCATCGACGATATCATACATCTGAATACGGAAAAAAACGGTGTTCCAGTAGAAGTGGCATTGACCTACAACACTTCATTCTCTGAAAATATATTTTCTTTCGTCAACAATATCAACACCATAGAGGGTGGAACACATCTGACCGGTTTTAGGAGAGGACTTACCACCACTCTCAAAAAATATGCTGAAGACAACAAGCTCCTTGAAAAGATGAAAGTGGAGCTCTCGAAAGAGGATTTCCGCGACGGTCTGACAGCTGTGGTGTCGGTAAAGGTGGCCGAGCCGCAATTTGAGGGGCAGACCAAGACTAAACTCGGCAACAATGAAGTGGCCGGAGTGGTACAGACTGCAGTGTCTGAGGCGCTCAAATATTATCTTGAGGAGCATCCGAAGCAGGCCCGTGCCATTGTCGACAAGGTGATACTTGCTGCCACAGTGAGACAGGAAATGCAAAAAGCGCGCCTGAAGGTGCAAAGGAAATCCCCCTTGGGTGGCGGTGGACTTCCGGGGAAACTGGCCGACTGCCAGAGCCGTGATGCCGCAGCCTGCGAACTTTTCCTTGTGGAGGGTGACTCCGCAGGAGGCAGCGCTAAGCAGGGCCGAAATCCCAGTTTCCAGGCTATTCTTCCTTTGAGGGGTAAAATCCTGAATGTGGAGAAGGCGCTTGACCATAAGGTGTTCGACAGCGAGGAGATAGTCAATATGTTTAAGGCGTTAGGTGTCACAATCGGCACTGAGGAAGATGCCAAGGAGCCTAACATGTCGAAGCTGAGGTATCATAAGATAATCATCATGACGGATGCCGATGTCGACGGAGCCCATATCGCTACTCTGCTCATGACTTTCTTCTATCGCAAGATACGTCCAATCATCGACAACGGGTATCTCTACATCGCCACTCCTCCTTTATATAAATGCAGCACCAAGGGACAGAAGAAGGTGCAGGAATATGCGTGGGACGAGCAACAGGTGCAACGCTTTGTCGACACATATTGCGATGGTAACCGCGACAAAATGACTCTTCAGCGTTATAAAGGTCTCGGCGAGATGAATCCGGAGCAATTGTGGGAAACGACCATGGATCCGGAAAACAGGATGCTCAAGCAGGTGAATCTTGTGAATGCAGCTGAAGCTGACCGCACTTTCTCAATCCTGATGGGAGAGGAAGTTGGCCCAAGAAGAGAGTTTATCGAGACCCACGCAACCTATGCCAATATCGATGCCTGACCCCGGCGACGGCCGATATTGAGGCCTCTGATCATTATTTCTTCTGATTTTGAAGCTAAGGAATACTCAAGAGGTTAATAATTTAAATTTCAAGATAGAAGCGGGGTCTCGCTGCAAAAGTTTTGCAGTGAGACCCTCCTTGTTAAGATTATTTAATCTTCTGAATGTTAATTTATTTCATAGAAAATTAGGATAAAGGTGAAATTCCTTACTAAATTTGCATAGACAACAATGAACTACGAATAACGAACAAGGAATATTATGGCAAAGAAAAAATCGGCTACTGCAAAGAAGGCAGTGAGAATAAGCGACGCTGAAGAGAAGAAGAAGGCTCTTGAAGTTGCCCTGGCCCATCTTGAAAAAGATTTCGGCACAGGCACCATCATGCGGCTCGGCGACAATAACGTCCAGGATATTGAGACAATTTCCACAGGTTCCATAGGGCTTGACTATGCCCTTGGGGTAGGAGGAGTGCCCCGTGGCCGTATCACAGAAATTTTCGGAGCGGAATCCTCCGGAAAGACCACACTCGCAATTCATGTCATTGCAGAGGCTCAGAAACAGGGCGGCGTGTGTGCCATCATTGATGCGGAACATGCTTTCGACCGCTTCTATGCAGAGCAACTCGGAGTGGATGTAAACAATCTATGGATCTCCCAGCCCGACAATGGCGAGCAGGCACTCGAAATAGCCGAACAATTGATAAATTCGGGAGCTGTAGATGTGCTTGTAATCGACTCTGTGGCGGCTTTGACCCCCAAGGCTGAGATAGAAGGTGAGATGGGCGACAAGAATGTAGGTCTTCAGGCTCGTCTGATGAGCCAGGCCATGAGAAAACTCACCGGGGCTATCGCCAGGACCCGCACATGCTGCATCTTCATCAACCAGACCAGGGAGAAGATCGGAAATATGTATGGACCGGCTCAGACCACAACCGGTGGTAACGCCCTGAAATTCTATTCCACGGTGAGAATTGAGATTGCTCCCTCCTCGATGATTAAGGATTCCGATGAAAAACCGCTCGGAAGAGTAGCAAAAGTGAAGGTTGTAAAAAACAAAGTGGCTCCTCCGTTCAAGAAGGCCGAATTCGACATTATGTTTGGCGAGGGTATATCAAAAGCCGGAGAGATAATCGAATATGGCGTGGAGCTCGGGGTTATCAAGAAGAGTGGGGCATGGTTCTCATACGGCACTACTAAAATCGGACAAGGCAAGGAAGGAGTCAGAAAGATGCTCAACGACAATCCGGAGCTGATGGAAGAACTTGAACAAAAAGTGAGGGAAGCCATAGAAAGCCAGTCAACAGACAAGAAAGGGGTCTTTATCTCCACTAAGGCACCCAGGAAATCAGCTGAAGAATATGAAGCCGATGATTTCGATGCTAACTTAGCAGCAGAAGATGGAGACGATTTCTTTGAGGAAGACATCGAGATAGAAGAATAATGGATTTAAAGGAAAGGAGACGCGGATCTGAACGGGAAACGCCTTAACTTCAATAGAAATAATTAAGAGTCCTTAGCCCCATCTTAATAAAAATGGATGGTATGGACTCTTAATTTTTTGAAAGTAATTTTTTGGCAGATAAAAAAATCCCACTCAAAAATTTGCAAATAAAATAAAATTATGTAATTTTGCACTCGCAAAGGGAAGCCTAAGGCCACCAGACCGAATCTCCCCTACATAACGATGGTGTCATAGCTCAGTTGGTAGAGCAAAGGACTGAAAATCCTTGTGTCCCCGGTTCGATTCCTGGTGACACCACAATAAAATCTACAAGTCAACAACTTACAAAATTAACACCCAATTTTACACCCAACTTCGGGAGCAAGATTGGGTGTAGTAGTATAAATTATATTTTATTCTATTACCCCTGAACATGGCAAAATTATTTAAGCTTGATAAGGCTATCAATTCTATATTATATATTATTGAGAAACTTGGAGGTAAAACGGATATGCATAAACTTTGTAAGATTTTATATTTTGCCGA
>JAFLTR010000061.1 GCA_022509205.1 Muribaculaceae bacterium
GCCGTGCTTGAGAGTGCGGGCATCAAAGACGTGCTTGCCAAGAGCAAAGGCAGCTCCAACCCTCACAACCTTGTGAAGGCCACTATCGAGGCCCTCTCAGAAATGAGAAGCCCGCAAGAGATAGCAAAAAACCGTGGTATTTCGGTTGAAAAAGTGTTTAAAGGATAAAATTACGAAGATGGCACAGATAGCAATCAAACAGATCAAAAGCCGCATCAATTGCCCGAAGAATCAGAAGCTCACACTTGATGCTCTTGGCTTGAAAAAACTCAACCACACGGTGGTACACGAGGATTGTCCTTCCATCAGAGGTATGGTAAAGGCAGTGCATCATCTTGTAGAAGTGACAACAATTTAAAGATCGAAAGAAATGGAATTACATAATCTCAAACCGGCGCCCGGTAGCAATAAAAGTAACAAGAGGGTAGGGCGCGGCCCGGGAGCCGGCACCGGAGGCACCTCTACAAGAGGTCATAAGGGTGCAAAGAGCCGTTCGGGCTATAGCCGCAAGATTGGATTCGAAGGAGGTCAGATGCCACTGCAACGTCGTGTCCCCAAATTCGGTTTCAACAACATCAACCGTAAGGAATACAAAGCTATCAATCTTGATGCCATTGAGGCATTGGCAGAAGCTCGCAATCTGGAAAAGATCACAATCGACGACATGAGGGCAGCAGGTCTTGTGCCTAAGAAATGCCTTGTTAAGGTTTTGGCCAATGGAGCCGTGACCCGTGCAATCCAGGTGGAAGCTGACGCATTCTCTAAAAAAGCTGAAGAAGCTATCACAGCAGCAGGCGGTAGCGTCTCCAAAAAATAATTCAAAATGGGATTCACACAAACAGTAAAGAATATCTGGAGTGTAGACGACCTACGCAAGAGACTCGGCATCACGATTCTTTTGGTTATAATCTACCGGTTTGGCTGCTATGTAGTGTTGCCGGGTATTAATCCAAATGATCTTGCCGCTCTTAAGAGCTTTACGAGCGACGGTCTTATGCAACTCCTCGACATGTTCTCCGGCGGAGCATTCTCTCAGGCATCAATCTTCGCCCTTGGTATCATGCCCTACATCACGGCTTCGATCGTGATTCAGCTTTTGGGTATGGTGCTCCCGGCTTTCCAGAAGATGCAGAGAGAGGGTGAGAGCGGCCGAATGAAGTTAAATCAATACACCCGCTATCTGACAGTCCTGATTCTGCTCGTGCAGGGTCCGGCTTATCTGCTCAACCTGAAATATCAGGTGGCTGCAGCGGGCGTGCATATTGATATGACTTTCTGGAGCGTGCTCTTTATGACCATAGTGTTGGCTGCCGGTTCTATGTTTATCATGTGGCTGGGAGAGAGAATCGACCAGAAAGGTATCGGCAACGGTATCTCCTTCATAATCCTTATCGGTATTATGGCAAGATTCCCGGAGGCAGTGTTCCAGGAATTCACAGGTCGTCTCTTGAATTCTGCAGGTGGTGGTCTTGTGATCTTCCTTGTGGAACTCATTATCCTCGTAGCCGTTATTGCCGGTGCTGTTCTTTTGGTGCAGGGAACAAGAAAAGTGCCCGTGCAATATGCCAAGAGAATTCAGGGCAACCGTCAGTATGGTGGCGCTCGCCAATACATACCTTTAAAGGTTAATGCAGCCGGCGTAATGCCTATCATTTTTGCCCAGGCCATTATGTTCATACCTGTGACCATGGTCGGTTTCACCACCAATCACACCGGTTTCTTCGGCGCAATGACAAATCTTTATGGCTTCTGGTATAATCTCGTGTATTTCATTATGATTGTGGCCTTCACTTATTTCTACACTGCTATTACAGTGAGACCTGCCCAAATGGCAGAGGACATGAAGCGCAATAACGGGTTTATCCCCGGTATCAAGCCGGGCAAGCCCACAGTGGAATACCTTGACACCATTATGTCACGAATCACCCTTCCGGGTTCCATCTTCCTTGGAATCGTTGCGATCCTTCCGGCTATTGCCCATGTGATCGGACTTAACCGTCAGTTTGCAGCATTCTTCGGTGGCACCTCATTGCTGATTATGGTGGGTGTGATTCTTGATACCCTTAGAATTATTGAAGGTCACTTGCTGATGCGCCACTACGACGGTCTTATGAAAGAGGGTCGTATCAAGGGTCGCACCACAGGCAGCGGAGCTTTTTAATTGTAAAAGAGCTTAATGATCTATATCAAGACAGCTGAGGAAATTGAAGGAATGCGTGCGGCATGTGATCTTGTGAGCCGCACTCTGGGAGAAGTGGCAAAGTGGGTGACCCCCGGAGTCACTACCCGAAAACTTGACAACGTGGCAAGAGAGTTTATCCTCGACAACGGAGGTAAACCCGCTTGCCTCGGTTATCAAGGTTTTCCTGGAACTCTCTGTATTGAAGTGAATGAGACAGTTGTTCACGGCTTTCCCTCGGGTTATATGCTCAGAGAAGGCGATATCATCGGTACGGATTGTGTGGCCGAACTAAACGGTTTTAACGGTGACAGTTGCTACACCTTTGCAGTCGGTAATATTGATGAAAAGGTTGATAGACTTCTGAGAGTGACCAAAGAGAGTCTTTACAAAGGCATCGAGGCCGCTCAGCCGGGAAAGCGGATTGGAGATATCTCCAATGCTGTGCAGACATATTGTGAAAAAGCCGGCTATAGCGTTGTCAGGGAGATGTGTGGACATGGCATCGGCAGAAGCATGCATGAAGATCCGGAGGTGCCAAACTATGGCAGACGGGGAATCGGTCCGGTTTTGAAACCGGGAATGTGTATCGCGATAGAACCGATGATCAATATGGGCAGCAAGAATGTGGTGATTGAAAGTAACGGCTGGGAATGCCGCACAAGAGACCGCAAACCGTCGGCCCATTATGAACATACAATCTTAATAACAGAGGAAGGCAACGAAATTCTGACCACATTCCAATATATAGAAGAGGCCTTGGCTGAAAAAGCGTTGCCGGGAATTGTAACAGTGTAAAAGCGACCACAATTGTCAGGCAACAAGGAAAAATAGATAAGATATGGCAAAACAAGCTGCAATAGAGCAAGACGGAGTGATTTTAGAGGCGCTTAGCAATGCAATGTTCAAGGTGGAACTTGCAAACGGCCATGAAATCACAGCCCATATATCGGGCAAAATGAGGATGCATTACATAAAAATACTTCCCGGCGATAAAGTAAGGGTGGAAATGAGTCCTTACGACTTGAGCAAGGGAAGAATAGCCTTCAGATATAAATAATAACAAGATATGAAAGTCAGAGCATCAATCAAGAAACGCAGCGCCGACTGTAAGATCGTGCGTCGCAAAGGAAGATTATACGTAATCAATAAGAAGAACCCCAAATTTAAACAGCGCCAAGGATAATTTTCATTACCTTTGCAAAATAATTTAGAGATAAAATATGGCAGTAAGAATAGTTGGCGTTGATTTGCCGCAAAAGAAAAGAGGAGAAATCGCTCTTACCTATATTTTTGGTATCGGGCGTAGCGCAGCCAAGACTATACTCAACAAGGCCGGAGTAGACCTCGACAAGAAGGTGGAAAACTGGACCGACGATGAGGCAGCCGCAGTGCGTGAAGTAATTCAAAACGAATATAAAGTAGAGGGAGATCTACGTAGTGAGATCCAGCTCAATATCAAGAGGCTTATGGACATCGGTTGCTATCGTGGTATCCGCCACAGAATCGGCTTGCCGGTGAGAGGCCAGAGCACAAAGAACAATGCGCGCACCCGTAAGGGACGTAAAAAGACAGTTGCTAATAAAAAGAAAGCTACTAAATAAAATTAAAGTATGGCAAAAAAGACAGTCGCAGCAAAAAAGAGGAATGTCAAAGTTGACGCAAGCGGTCAGCTTCATGTGCATAGCTCTTTTAACAACATCATCGTGTGTCTTGCCAATAGCGAAGGGCAGGTTATCTCCTGGAGCTCAGCCGGCAAGATGGGATTCAGGGGTAGCAAGAAAAATACGCCTTATGCAGCCCAGATGGCAGCGCAGGATTGCGCAAAGACAGCTTACGATCTCGGCTTGAGAAAAGTTAAAGCTTATGTGAAAGGGCCGGGCAACGGTCGTGAAAGCGCTATCCGCACAGTGCATGGCGCAGGTATTGAAGTGACGGAGATCGTAGACGTGACTCCGCTTCCCCATAACGGATGTCGTCCTCCAAAAAGAAGAAGAGTTTAAACAAAACCTAGACCTTCAGAACCTTTACTGAACGTGAAATTTGGCTGTCTGCTTTCTTTCTCTCGACAGCCAGCGGCTGCACTAAGGTGAAAGGAATGATGTCTACTTTAATAAAATAACAAGCAAAATGGCAAGATACACAGGTCCAAAGACCAAAATCGCACGTAAGTTCGGCGAAGCTATTTTCGGTGAGGATAAAGTATTGGCTAAGAAAAATTATCCACCGGGCCAACATGGACAAAACCGTAGAAGGAAAGTGTCGGAATACGGCATCCAGCTTCGTGAGAAACAGAAGGCAAAATATATGTATGGAGTCTTGGAGCGTCAGTTCCGTAATCTCTTCGACAAAGCAGCACGCACAAAGGGTATTACCGGTGAGGTGCTTCTCCAGTTGCTCGAGAGCCGTCTTGACAACGTGGTATATCGTCTTGGGATAGCTCCTACTCGCCCGGCTGCACGTCAGCTCGTGCTCCACAAGCATATCACAGTGAACGGCAAAGTGGTTAATATCCCTTCATATCAGGTGAAACCCGGTGATGTTGTGGCTGTAAGAGAGAAATCAAAATCTCTTGAAGTAATAGCTGATGCATTGGCAGGATTCAACCATAGCAAGTATCCCTGGATAGAATGGGATGAAAGAGTGAAGGGTGGAAAATTCCTTCACATGCCTCAGAGGGATGATATTCCGGAAAATATCAAAGAACAACTGATCGTCGAGTTATACTCTAAATAAAAAAGGATAAAGACCCATGCCAATCTTAGCATTTCAAAAACCCGACAAGGTCATCATGCTCGAATCCGACAACAAGTTCGGTAAATTTGAGTTCAGACCATTGGAGCCGGGTTATGGGCAGACAATCGGGAACGCCCTCCGAAGAATACTGTTGTCATCTCTTGGTGGTTATGCCATTTGTTCAATAAAGATAGATGGAGTCAACCATGAGCTCGACACAATTCCGGGAGTGCGCCAGGATGTCACAAACATTATCCTGAATCTCAAACAGGTAAGATTCAAGCAGCTTGTGCCCGATCAGGACACCGAGAAAGGTGTGATCGAAGTGTCAGGCACAGATGTAGTCACAGCCGGAGATTTGGGTAAAGTGCTCAATGGCTTCGAGGTTCTGAATCCGGAACTTGAAATTTGTCGTCTTGACCCGAAGAGTGGTTTCCGTATGGAATTCACCATCAACAAGGGCAGAGGTTGGGTGCCGGCAGATGAGAATCGCGAAATCATAGGAGATTCCGATCCTGCTGTCATCGCCATCGACTCTATCTACACTCCGATAAAGAATGTGAAATATTCGGTAGAAAATTATCGTGTGGAACAGAAGACCGACTATGAGAAACTCATTCTGGAAGTTCTCACCGACGGTTCCATTCAGCCGCAAGATGCCTTGAAAGAGGCCTCGAAGATACTTATCTATCATTTCATGCTCTTCAGTGACGAAAAGATTGCAATCGAAGCTCCGAAAGAGAATGAGGTAGACGAATTCGACGAAGAGGTGCTCCATATGCGTCAGCTCCTAAAGAGCAAGCTCACAGATATGGATCTCTCAGTGAGAGCCCTTAACTGTCTCAAGAGCGCTGAAGTTGAAACTTTGGCTCAATTGGTGGCATTCAATAAAAATGACCTGCTGAAATTCAGAAACTTCGGAAGGAAATCACTGACCGAACTTGATGAACTTCTGGCCAACCATAACCTGAGCTTCGGTATGGACATATCAAAGTATAAATTAGATAAAGAATAATCAGAGATGAGACATAATAAAAAATTCAACCACCTCAGTCGTAAGAAGGCTCACAGGGAGGCATTGTTAAGCAACCTCACCATCTCACTCATCCTGCATAAGAGGATCTTCACGACTTTGGCAAAGGCCAAGGCTTTGCGTGTGTATGCCGAGCCGCTGATCACACGTTGCAAAACCGACAACATGGCCAATCGTCGTCTCGTGTTCAGCTATCTGCAGAACAAGGAGGCTGTGAAAGAGCTTTTCGGCGTGGTTGCTGAAAAGGTGGCTGACCGTCCCGGCGGTTACACAAGAATCCTAAAGACAATACATCGTCTTGGTGATAACGCTGAAATGGCCATGATAGAATTGGTAGACTTCAACGAGCTCATGCTGAGTGAAAAAGCTGCCAAGAAAGAAAAGACCACAAGAAGAAGCCGCAGAAAAAAAGCTGATGCACCTAAGGCTGAGGCTCCTGCAGTTGAAGAGGCACCTAAGGCTGAGGCTCCTGCAGTTGAAGAGGCACCTAAGGCTGAAGCTCCTGCTGAAGAAGAAAAAGCCCCCGAAGCTGAGGCTCCTGCTGAAGAAACTCCTCAGGCATAAGACTTCTTTATTTTTACCACATCTTATAGAGGGTGAGTCAAAATGTAAATCTTTGGCTCACTCTTTTCTTTTTTGCATTTTTCACTTTCTTTTTTTAAATTAGTGGCTGTTGCCAAAATATTCCCGGGGCATCAGATTAGTCTTAAATTCATACAGACAGAAGAAATCGGCCGGGAATATCAATCCGGCAATATAGATTGATTCAATATACTATTGAGTTTATCAGGTAAGATTAATAATTTATGAGAGTGCCCGAAACCATTCATCTAAGCACTTGGTTCCTTATTCTGGTTTATTGTGTCTATTCAGCCATTATCATTATTTCTGTGACAGTGGTGGTGAAAGAGAACCGGAATCCGATTCGTGCGCTCTCATGGGTGATTGCACTTATTTTTCTCCCCGGAGTAGGTCTTGTGTTCTATCTGTTTTTTGGCAGAAGCCTGCGCGGAGAAATGATGTCGCAGAAAAACCGTAGGAGACTCAAGCAGTCGTTCCAGCCTTATGGAGCCAGATTGCAAGACACAGAGCTCAGGAAAGAACAGAAAAACCTTGTGATGCTTGGAACGCAGGTGGCAGGTTATCCTCTGACTTTCAATAACCAGGTGGAGATAATCACTAATGGTAAAGAAAAGTTTGAAAAACTGAAGGGAGACCTTGAAAGAGCAAAAGTCTCGATTTACCTTCAATACTATATATTTCTCGATGACAAGATAGGAAATGAAATAGCCGAAATACTTATGAGGAAAGCCCGTGAGGGTGTAGAAGTGAAGGTGATCTACGACCATGTGGGAAGTTTTTCGGCAAGCAACCGTTTCTTCAAAAGGATGCAGAGTGCCGGCATTGAAGTGCATCCCTTCTTCAGAGTAAATTTCCCCCAGTTTGCCAACCGGATAAACTGGCGTAATCATAGAAAAATTGTAGTTATTGACGGCACGACAGGCTATATCGGAGGTATGAATATTGCCGACCGTTATGCCTATGGCGACAAGAAACAGGAGTCGTGGCGCGACACTCATTTCAAAGTCTCGGGCGATATTGTGGAGTCATTGCTACATTCATTTCTGGTGGATTGGAATTTTGGTAAGAAAGAGGCCTATATCCCCCGACTTCCGTCAAGGCGCGAAGATATAAAGAATGAGGTTGGAATCCAACTTGTGACGGGAGGTCCTGTGAGCACTTGGGACAACCTTTCCCTTATGTTTCTAAAGGCTATAACTTCTGCAAAACGACTTATCTGGATACAGACTCCGTATTTCCTTCCTACAGATGCCTTGTTTAATGCCTTACAGGCAGCCGCCCTCGCGAACATCGATGTCAGGATAATGCTGCCGGCCCATACAGATAGCTTGCTTCTCCATTATGCATCTTTCTCGTATATTACGAAGTGTCTGGAAGCCGGTATCAAGATTTATCTCTATATGCCCGGGATGCTCCATGCAAAATCAATGATAATCGATGATGACCTTGTGACAGCCGGCTCCACAAATTTTGATTTCCGCAGTTTTGAGAATAATTTCGAGTGCAATTTGTTTATACATGACGCAAATTTGAATGCAAGGATGAGGGATGTCTTTTATGAAGACATGAAAAGTTGTATTAAAGTCCAGAAAGAAAAATGGAGAAAGCGGCCGTTGAGCCATAGATTTCTGGAATCCCTCCTTCGCCTTGTCTCCCCAATATTATAGATAGAATATGTTTGTGATTAAGGATACACTGGTGTCTCTTGATTTGATAGAACGCTATTTCGTGTGTGATCTTAGTGTTTGTAAGGGCCAGTGCTGTATAGATGGAGACGCAGGCGCTCCTTTGTCGGAAAGCGAACGGAGAGCCATTGAGGAAAACATCGGTGAGGTGATGCCATTGCTGACTCCCGGAGGGAGAAAAGCAGTGGAAGAGGAGGGTGTAGGCTATTACGATGCCGACGGAGATCTGGTTACAACCCTTGTGCAGGGTTGTAATTGTGCTTTCACAGCTTTCGCGGCAGACGGCACTTGTCTATGTGCACTCGAAAAGGGTTTCCGGGAAAATATATTACCCGATCTCAAGCCGTCATCCTGTTCTCTTTATCCGGTGAGGCTAAGTAAGGTGGGGGATATGACAGCAGTGAACTTACACAGATGGAAAATATGCCACTGTGCGGAGAAAAATGGGGAGAGACTGGGGGTAAGAG
>JAFLTR010000062.1 GCA_022509205.1 Muribaculaceae bacterium
GAGAGAGTTTATATAGTAGACAATAATAATGGGGAGCGATTCGACACCTACACGATAGGCGGGGAAGAGGGGAGCGGTATTGTCTGTCTGAATGGAGCGGCAGCCAGAAAAGTTCAACCCGGAGATGTGGTGATCATAATCGCGTATGCCCAGATGACCCCTGAGGAGGCCAAAAACTTTAAGCCTACTATAATTTTTCCGGAGACAGCTACAAATCGAATTCTTTAAGTAACAATATTACGAAGAAAAATGTTTAATAATCTATCAGAAAGATTAGAAAGATCATTCAAGATTCTCAAGGGAGAAGGGAGGATCACGGAGATTAATATAGCCGAGACGATGAAAGATGTCAGGCGTGCACTTCTTGATGCCGACGTCAGTTATCGAGTGGCAAAAGATTTCACCGACTCTGTAAAGAAAAAGGCACTTGGGCAGAATGTTATCAATTCTCTTCGCCCTAAAGAGCAAATGGTGAAAATAGTGCATGAGGAGTTGGCAGCTTTAATGGGGGGCCAGGAAGCTCCGTTGCATCTCAACGGCAACCCGGTAGTAATTTTGATGTCGGGTCTTCAAGGTAGCGGAAAGACAACCTTTTCAGGTAAGCTGGCAAAGAAACTTAAGACAACCAAAGGGAAACGTCCTCTTCTTGTTGCGGCCGACGTGTACCGTCCTGCGGCTATCGAACAATTGAAAGTCTTGGGAGCATCGATTGATGTCCCTGTATACACCGAAGAAGGTAATAAGAATCCTGTGGAGATTGCTCAGAATGCCATCGCGGAGGCCAAGAGGAAGCAATTTGATGTTGTGATTATCGACACTGCAGGGCGTCTTGCCGTAGACAAAGAGATGATGGATGAAATTGAAGCCATCAAAAATGCGGTAAAACCCCAGGAAATACTTTTCGTGGTTGACTCTATGACCGGTCAGGATGCTGTGAATACAGCAAAAGAATTCAATCAGCGACTTGATTTCAATGGGGTGGTGCTGACCAAACTTGATGGAGACACCCGAGGAGGGGCGGCCCTCTCAATTCGTTCGGTTGTGGAAAAACCGATCAAATTTGTCGGAACCGGTGAGAAACTTGAGGATATCCAGGAGTTTAATCCGGAAGGTATGGCGAGCAGAATACTTGGAATGGGTGATATCGTGGAACTCGCCAAGAGGGCACAAGAGATTTACGACCAGAAAGAAGCGGAACGTCTTCAACAAAAAATCAAGAAGAATAAATTTGATTTCGAAGACTTTCTCAATCAGATCCATCAAATCAAGAAAATGGGAAATCTGAAAGATCTGGCTTCAATGATACCTGGAGTAGGGAAGGCAATAAAGGATATTGATATAGATGACAACGCATTCAACTCTATTGAGGCAATGATAAATTCAATGACTCCTTATGAAAGGAAGAATCCGGAGATTATCAATCCCAGCCGGCGTCAGAGGATTGCAAAAGGATCCGGGAATACGATCCAATCAGTCAACAGATTCCTTAAACAATTTGAGGATACCAGGAAAATGATGAGAGCTGCCTCCAATATGAAAAACCCGATGAAGATGATGGGTCAGTTAAAACAGGCCCAGGCTGCAATGGGGAAGGGTTTTAGAAGGTAATGTATATCTGAATCAATTGCTATGGTCAAAATAGAAGAGGGTTGGAAAGATGCCTTGAAAGAGGAATTTGAAAAACCTTATTTTAACAATTTGAAAGAAACGGTAAAGAGGGAATATAAAGATCCCTCTTTTCGTGTTTTTCCTCCAGGGAGTAAGATTTTTGCAGCATTCGATTCTTGCCCGTTTGACAATACCAAGGTAGTGATAATAGGTCAGGATCCATATCATGGGGTCGGGCAGGCCAACGGTCTCTGTTTTTCAGTGGAATCCGGAGTAAGACTTCCTCCTTCTCTCGTGAATATTTTCAAGGAGATTCATAACGACACGGGAGTGACAATGGCCACGGATGGAGATTTGACCCGCTGGGCTAAACAGGGAGTGCTCCTGCTCAATTCTTCCCTTACTGTAAGAGAGGGGCAGCCCGCCTCACATTCGGGAATCGGATGGGAAACCTTTACAGATGCGGTCGTCGACAAGCTAAACCGAGAGAAAGAGAATCTTGTATTCATTCTGTGGGGTTCGCATGCAATAAAGAAAGGGGAGAAGATCAACCGGAATAAACATCTTGTTTTGACTTCCCCCCATCCCTCGCCACTCTCTGCAAATCGTGGGTTTTTTGGAAACCATCATTTCTCAAAAACTAATGATTACCTTAGGCTCCATGGCATAGAGCCGATAGAATGGTAACTGTCAGTTCCCAATTTTCCGGCTTGCCACAAGCATATCTCCTCGAGAACCCGGAGAGCGCAGATAGACATTGATCAAATATTCATTTGAAGTCTCATATTTGTTTCCTTCAATCGATGAAGAAGAGGGAAGTCCTTTTTCGGACAAAACGGTGTATTTGTAATTATAACTGCCTTGTTTTAAGGGAATTGATGCCTGATAATGGCCTGAATTCCAATCATAGCGCATAAGATTCTGATCATTGAGAATATGATTGGTCATATCTCCGTCGATATAAATTTCACCATATTGCCTTTCTCCGGGGTCAAGGGAGAAATGCACCATTACATAATCGGCAGATAGATCGGGTTCGGTGGAATTGTATTCATCAATTTTAAAACGCCCATGCTGTGTGCTGTCGTAGACATATTCTCTATCTTTTCTGGAAAAATCTTGCTGGAGCCATGCGTGCCATAACCCATCTTTGAATTTTACGGAGTCGACATGCATTCCGGGGTAATCGGTCCTTACGGTTTCAAACCTTCGGAACTCATTTCCGCCATCAAATATGAGTTCTGGAGTGTGTTCAAAAATAGCTTTACCCCGGTCGACTCTAAGGGGATGAGAGACAAACCGCGCGGATGAAGGATCATTGTTTTGAACCACTGATATAATCAGATCCTGAAAAGGATTGATGTTTGGGAGACCACCTAAGTCTACGTTAAAGAAAAGTTGCTGAAATTCTGAGTTAGTGCCTTTGTCGGTTCGAGTGGTTATTCCTCCTTCCACAATTGAGGTTTCACTGGAGATAGAAAACCTTGCCTGGAGGAGAATATCGTCCGGCTCACTTTCGGGAAATACCTGTAGGAGATAGTTTCCGGAAGCGAGGATGGGAAGATTGGGATCGGGAAGGGAAATATTATAATTCACATAATGGACGTAAGTATTGGAAGAATATGCATAATCTTCAATGGGAGTTTCATTGAAACCATCGATGTATTCGCTTTCAAGCAGACGGGAAGGCTGCCATTCCGCATTGCAGTGAATAAGCCTATAGCGTAGATAAGTGTGTTCGTCACCGATGATATCGAAATTGATATTGAGCCGATCGCCGGTGCCCATTCTGATAACGGGAGGAGCCATGAAATTACCTGGATTGGAGACAGACAGAGTTCTGACATTAGGCTTAAAGATTTGTTGGCGAGTGTCGATGGGATTAGCTGCACAAAGAGAAAAGCTGCACATTATCAGAAATAAACTCGCTATCTTGTTAGCTTGATTCATATTGGGTGTGGGTGAAATTTTTTATGATGTGAATAGGGTGGTTGTGTTTACTGATTAGACAGTTTTCAGATGGGATGGTTACATTGAAAAAGATTTTTTGTAAAGTTATGGATAATTTCGTTAATTTTCAGCGATAGTTAAATATGAAAAGGGGAGGACTCTATATTCATATACCTTATTGCCGACATAAATGTCTCTATTGCGATTTCTATACCGGAGGATTGAGAATTGCAGATTGGGAAAAATATGTCGACTGTCTCCTTAATGAGTTTTCGCAACGTCGGGATGAATTAGATTTCAAGGTTGCGACTCTATATCTGGGAGGAGGCACACCCTCATTGATACCGATTAAGCCTTTTTTACGCCTCATGGATGGAGTCTGTCACAGTTTGGACCAAAGTGATTTTAAGGAATTCACCTTGGAAGCGAATCCGGAGGATGTGACGGATGAGAAAATAAAAGTATGGAAAGAATGTGGGGTCAACAGGGTTAGTCTGGGAGTGCAGACATTGATTGACAGTGAACTTAAAACCATCGGACGTTGGTATGATTCGCAATGTTCAATTATAGCCATCGAGAAACTACTAAGGGAGATAGGTAATGTTTCTGTGGATGTAATGTTCGGAATACCGGGACAGACTCCATCAACCTATATTTCAACCTTAAAGAGAGTATTGAAAGCAAAACCGACGCATATATCTTCCTACGCACTGATGCTCGAAGAGGGTACAGCAATGACTCAATTATACAATTCAAAAAGGATTATCCTTCCTTCGGAATCGGAATGGATTGAAATGTATGAAGCAACCATAAATATTTTGAAAGAGGAGGGATATGAGAGATATGAAATATCTAACTATTCGAAACCCGGTAAAGAATCATGCCATAACTTATCTTATTGGGAGGGGAAACCGTACATAGGTCTCGGACCCGGTGCCCATTCCTACGACGGAGGAAAAATAAGAAGGGAAAATCCCAATGATCTGAAAGGGTATCTTAGACATTTTTCGGATGGAGAAGGTAAGAAATTTTACAATGAGGAGTTCCTGAAGGAAGAGGAACTGAGAGAGGAAATGATTCTGACAAGGCTTCGCACAAGCCGGGGGTTGAATCTTAAAGAGTTTGCAGATAGGTTTGGAGACAAAGAAATAAAAAGGCTTCTGCAAAATGCCCATGGCTTTATAACTCAGGGCAAATTGCAGAAGACAGATGATTTTATAAAGTTCACCGATGCCGGCTTTTCAGTCAGCGATTCTATTTTGGTTTCTCTTATCTGAGAGTGTCAGGTAGTGGGTAACCCGGCAGCAATCCAGGAAGTGATGCCATTGTCAAGATTGATGACATTATAGCCTAATTGCAAAAGTTTTTGCTGAGCGATTGCAGACCTTTTGCCTGTGTTGCAGTAGACGGCGATAGTCTTGTCTTTCGGTAATGCAGCGATTGCTTCATTGTCAAAATCAGTGTCCATCACATCGATATGGTGTGCTCCCTCAATATGAGTTTTCTCAAAATCACTCAGAGGTCTGACATCCAAAAGATATACTTCGGGTCTTTTGATAGCTTCGGAAAATTCAGTAGGGTTCATAATCGTAAAATTTATTAGTTAATAATTATATATCTTTATAACAATCCAGGGTAGATAATTGCAGTCGGAAACTCTAAAAAAAGGGATGTAATTACGTTTTTTTACTGATTTTTTCGTTAAATTTGCATTTGATGGTGCAAATGATGCATATACATGTGAAAAACACACAAACCAAATAAAATATAAACAAAAAATGGCTAAAGCAATCTACACATTCGGTGATGGCAAAGCTGAAGGAAATGCCTCAATGAGAAACCTTCTCGGTGGAAAGGGTGCCAATTTGGCTGAGATGAATTTGCTCGGCATGCCGGTGCCTCCCGGTTTCACTATCACTACCGAAATTTGTTCCGAATATACTCAATGGGGTCGGGATAAAGTTGTAAAAGATATCAAACCTGAAGTAGAAGCCGCAATGGCTCATGTAGAAAAACTTACAGGTAAAAAATTCGACGATCCCCAGAATCCACTTCTTGTATCCGTTAGGTCAGGAGCACGTGCTTCTATGCCCGGTATGATGGACACTGTCCTTAATCTCGGTATGAATGATGCCACAGTGGCCACCATGGCAGAAAAAAGCGGTAACCCCCGGTTTGCTTGGGACAGCTATCGTCGTTTCGTGCAGATGTATGGTGACGTTGTGCTCGGGATGAAGCCTAAAAGCAAGGATGATGAAGATCCTTTTGAGGAAATCATCAAAAAAATGAAAGACGCTAAAGGTGTAAAATTGGATACAGAACTCGATGTAGAAGACCTGAAACTACTTGTCACCCAATTCAAACAAGCTGTTTTGGAATACACTGGCAAGCAATTCCCCGAATCTGCCTGGGAGCAACTTTGGGGTGGTATTTGCGCTGTATTTGATAGCTGGATGAATGAAAGAGCTATCCTTTATCGTCGTATGAACCAGATTCCTGAAGAATGGGGAACAGCCGTTAATGTTCAGGCAATGGTTTACGGTAACATGGGCGACAATTCTGCTACTGGTGTAGCTTTCAGCCGTGATGCAGCTACCGGTGAAAACATTTTCAACGGTGAATACCTGATCAATGCTCAGGGTGAAGATGTCGTGGCCGGTATCCGTACCCCCCAACAGATCACTGTTGAAGGTTCACGTCGGTGGGCCGCACTACAAGGCATCTCAGAAGAAGAACGGAAAGAAAAATTCCCTTCTCTGGAGGAATCTATGCCTGTTTGTGCAGCAGAACTTATCGCTATCGCTCATAAGCTCGAGGATTATTACAAAGATATGCAAGACATGGAGTTCACCATTCAAGATGGTAAACTTTGGATGCTTCAGACCCGTAACGGTAAACGCACCGGTGCTGCCATGGTCAAGATTGCTATGGACTTGCTTCGCGACGGTATGATCGACGAGAAGACAGCTCTCCTTAGAATGGAACCGCAGAAACTTGATGAGCTCCTTCACCCCGTGTTCGACAAATCTGATATAAAGAAAGCCACAGTAGTAGCTAAAGGTCTTCCCGCTTCTCCGGGTGCAGCTACCGGCCAGATTGTATTCCAGGCTGACGACGCTGAATCTTGGGCTGAAAAGAAAAAGAAAGTTGTGCTTGTGCGTATTGAGACTTCCCCAGAAGACCTCCGTGGTATGGCTGTAGCTCAAGGTATCCTCACAATGAGAGGCGGTATGACTTCTCATGCTGCAGTTGTGGCTCGTGGTATGGGTAAATGCTGCGTATCAGGTGCAGGGGATATTAAGGTTGATTATAAAGAGAAGACAGTTGAAATGGGTGGTAAGGTTTACCATGAAGGCGACTGGATTTCTCTTAATGGTTCCACAGGTGAAGTTTATAACGGTCAGGTGCCTACTCGCGAACCCGAAATCGATGGCGATTTCCTCGCTATCATGAATCTTGCTGAGAAATATGCCAAGACTAAAGTGCGCACAAATGCAGATACTCCTCGTGATGCTAAGCAGGCACGTGACTTCGGCGCCCAAGGTATCGGTCTTTGCCGCACCGAACACATGTTCTTCGAAGGTGACCGTATCAAGGCTGTTCGAGAAATGATTCTTGCATCAGATGAAGCCGGACGTCGTCAGGCTCTTCAGAAACTTCTTCCGATTCAACGAGGCGATTTTGAAGGCATTTTCAAGGCTATGGATGGTTTCGGCGTTACTATTCGTTTGCTCGATCCTCCTTTGCATGAGTTTGTGCCTCATCAGACAGCAACTCAAAAAGAACTCGCAGATGAAATGGGCCTCACTTTAGCTGAAGTTAAGGCAAAAGTAGATGAGCTCGAAGAGTTCAATCCTATGCTCGGTCACCGTGGTTGCCGTCTGGGTATCACATATCCTGAAATCACCGAAATGCAGACACGCGCCATCATTGAGGCTGCTCTTGCCTGCAAAGCAAATGGTTATAAAGTAGAACCTGAAATCATGGTTCCGCTTGTAGGTACTCTCAAAGAACTTCAAAACCAGGCTGACGTAATCAATAAGACCGCTGCCAAGGTATTTGAAGAACAAGGAGATTCTCTACATTATAAGGTGGGTACTATGATTGAAGTACCTCGTGCTGCCCTCACAGCCGATAAGATCGCTGAAGTAGCCGATTTCTTCTCTTTCGGTACCAACGACCTTACTCAAATGACATTCGGATACTCACGTGATGACGCACCGAAGTTCCTCAAGTTCTATAAGGAACATGGAATCATAAAGGTAGATCCGTTTGAAGTGCTCGACCAGGAAGGTGTGGGACAACTTGTAGAAATGGGTGTTAAGAAAGGACGCGCTACCAACCCCGACCTCAAAGTAGGTATCTGCGGTGAACATGGTGGCGAACCATCAAGCGTTAAGTTCTGTGCCAAACTCGGAATGAATTACGTTTCCTGTTCACCATTCCGTGTCCCCATCGCACGCGTAGCCGCCGCCCAAGCAGCTATAGAGGAATAAACACCAATTTTTGTTGAAAAACCTCTTTTTAGCATACAAATAGCATACACTAAACAAATAAGTGTTTGATTTTAAAAGCTAAAAATTTGCCGCCCAGGCTGCCATAGAGGACTAAGCGTATAATTAAGACTATCATAGCCTTAGGCTGTAACGTACTGGTAATGCAGACGTTACAGCCTAAGTTGTTCTTAGAGGGTTGGTTCATTCGACCGCAATAAATGAGCCATATTAACGGGAAAAGCATACACTATGCATACACCAAATTAAAATTGAGCATACACCAAAGCATACACCAAAGCATACACCAAAAAAAATAATCGTATATGGCTACATTTAAGGCAGTTGTAAGGAAGAAAAGAGTGGAT